>NZ_JAGIQB010000068.1:0-21839 GCF_017815025.1 Cupriavidus phytohabitans | reverse complement strand
ATCGGCGATGCCAGCTCGTTCTTCATGTGACTGGCATCTGACTCTCATTCGTGAAATTGGTTTACTCCGCATACTTATTGCCATATTTGGAGAACACCATGTCGGTCAACACTGCCGCCAGCGAGGCGCCGCCCAAGCGCCGTGGCCGCCCACGCAAGGCAAGCAACGCGCCTGAGCCGCCGCCGATTGAATACCTGATTTACGCCACCGAGATGCAGGAAACCGCGCACATCACGCGGCCTACGCTGCTGCAGTGGTCGCGCACCGATCCCGATTTTCCGCGCCTGTTCATGGCCGCCGGTCGCGTCGCCGCGCTGCTGCGCGAGTGGAATGCCTTCCTGCTCAAGCTGGCGGAACGCGGCTATCCGTGCCACGACGTGATCAGCGAACGCAAGCAGGCCAAGCGCGCAAGGCAGGCGGCAATGGCGGATGGCAGCGCTCCACCGGCCGACCCTATCGCCCATAAACGCCAGACCAGCCTCCCTGGCCCCTGACGGGCGATACCCATACTTCTGTCCGACGTGCTGGTTGATAGGAGGCCGGCCATGGAAAAAAGAAAGGCCGCAGACGCGGCCAACCAAGCTCAAAAACAGTGTATGCCATCGGTGGCAGGCGTGCCAATGGACACGACTTGCGCCACAGTCGCCGCTGATCCCTATGTGGCTAGCCACATAAAACGTCGGCGCGCGACCGGCGCCGAGATGCTGGCTCGCCGAGTCGCCTTGCACAATATCGTGATCGGCATCAAGCCTTGCACCGTAAGGCAGGCGTTCTATCAGGCAACCGTCGCTGGCATCATCGACAAGACCGAAGCCGGTTATTTGAAGGTGCAGCGACTGCTGGTCGAAATGCGCCGCGACGGGTGGCTGTCACATGATTGGATTGTTGATAACACCCGCTGGCAACGCAAGCCCGCGACCTACCGCAGTCTCGAAAGCGCGTTGCAGGACGTAGCCGAATTCTATCGGCGTGACCTATGGGCCGATGCCGACGCGTATGTCGAGATCTGGCTGGAGAAGGACGCTCTGGCCGGCGTGGTACTGCCAGTCACCGAGCGCTATGACGTACCACTGATGGTGGCACGCGGCTACGCCAGCGAGTCGTTCCTGCACAGCGCGGCCCAGGCCATCGCGGAGGTGAACAAGCCTGCCTTCATCTACCACCTGGGGAGACCTCGATCCGAGTGGCGTCAACGCTGGCGAGAGCATCGAGGCCGGCCTGCGCCGCATGGCCCCCGAGGCCGAGATCCACTTCGAACGGATTGGCGTGACGGCGGTCCAGGTGCAAGCTTGGGACCTCCCGACGCGACCAACTAAGACTAGTGACACCCGCGCGAGGAAATTCGGGCACGACTACAGCGTCGAGTTGGATGCCATTCACCCGGAACGGTTGCGCGATCTGGTCGAGGACGCGATCACGTGCCACGTCGATGAGGCGCAACTGGAACGACTGGAAACCGTCGAGGCGGAGGAGCGCAAGCTTCTTGCCATGCTGGCGAACACGGGCATCCGCAACGTCGTTGGGGCGAAATCATCATGAACGCCCTTTACGAGGCTAGCTCCATAAAAGCGGCGGTGCCTGCCTGGCTGGGGGAACTTCATCGCCTGCGCGAGGCCGGCAAGGTCCCGCTGGCGGGTGGTGTGCTGCTGTCGCTTGGCGTGCCGACTGCGCGGCGCTGGAACGTTATCGATATCCCGAACTCATATCGCCCTGAGCCCGGCGACGATTACAGCGCCCTGGCCGCGCTGTCGGTCGAACTGGTATTCGATGCGGCCTGCGGTTTTCACCGGCTGCGCATCCTGTGCGAGAACATCCTGGCCGCCCAACCGGACCGGCTGATCCTGCTGGCCGCTGACGAGCCGCAGAGCACTTTCATAGTGCTCAAACCGGGGCCACGCTCATGACTGGAACGCGTGCCACCCGGGAAGCCACTGCGGAGCAGAACGCCGCCTTTGCCAAGGCCAGCGGGAAGGCCGCGCGCGTGAACGGCACGCCCAAGACCCACTGGGCTCACGACGATGTTGCCAGCATCTTCGTCGATCGGCATGGCGCCGATTGGCGCTATACCGCAAGGCTGCGCCGGTGGTTTCAATGGACCGGGCGGCGTTGGACGGTTGACGATACCAATCTGGTGTTCCATGCGATGCGCGAGTTGTGCCACGAGTGCGGCAGCTTCAACCGCGCGGGCGGCGTGCTGAACGCCAACTTCAGCACGTCGGCATTGCAGTTCGTGGCGGCCGACCCAACCATCGCCACGCTGCCCGACGCCTGGGATACCGAGCCGCTGCTGCTGGGTACCCCAGCCGGGGTGATCGATCTGCGCAGCGGCCAGCTTCGGCCCGCCGCCCGCGAGGACTACATATCGCGTTGCACGGCCGCGGTGCCGACCGCAGGACCGTGCCCAAAGTGGCTGACATTTTTGCGCGAAGCCGCTGGCGGCGACGAGGCACTGGTGCGCTTTCTGCAGCAGATGTCGGGATACGCGCTGACCGGCCTCACGATCGAGCACGTGGTGTTCTTCGCGTTCGGCAGCGGCGGCAACGGAAAAACCGTATTCGCGGAAACCTTGAAGAGCATTTTGGGTGACTACGCCTGCACCGTGCCGTTCGACACCTTCACCGCGAGCAAGCAGGCACACCACCCGACCGATTTGGCGCGCCTTGCCAATGTGCGGCTGGCCGTGGCCTCAGAAGTCAACCGCAGCGCGACCTGGGACGAGCAGAAGATCAAGCAATGCAGCGGCGGCGACCGGATCGCCGCACGCTTCATGCACTGCGATTTCTTTGAATTCCAGCCCGCGTTCAAGTCACTGTTTATCGGCAACGAGCGCCCGGCATTGACCAACGTGGACGACGCGGCCCGGCGGCGCTTCTGCATCCTGCCGTTCGTTAACAGGCCTGCCGTGCCGAACCCGCGTCTGCTAGAGGAACTGCGCGACGAGTGGCCGCAAATCTTGCAATGGGCCATGGCTGCCTGGACTGGCAGGCCACCGGACTGCAGCGCCCGGCCTGCGTGCTGACCGAAACCGAGGACTACTTCGACGCTCAGGATCTGGTGGGCCGCTGGATCGAGGAGCGCTGCTGGACCGACACAAGGCGGCAGGACACGATGAACGCGCTGTTCAGGTCCTGGGAACACTGGATGCACGGCCAGGGCGAGCCGGCCGGCAGTGAGCGCGAATTGCACAACGCCTTGCGCAAGCGCGGCTACAAGCCGGTGCGGCATGTCAAGGGGCAGCGCGGCAAGCGTGGATTTCTTGGTATCGAGGCACGGCTGGAGGACACCCCGCCGCATTGGTCGGAGACCGGCCATGACGAATGAACCGGGTCAAGTGGTCCGTATGGTCCAGGACCATTCCCTTGCAGCTTCCAGACAGTCTACGTGTGTGTATACGTATGAAAGGCGCAATAGAAAAAATACGGACCTTGCGGACCAAAAGTGGACCACGTTGGCGCGCCGAGAGGCCGGTGGGCGTCAACGCGCGGCGGGCGACACGTCTTCGCACTTGGTTGCGTTTCAAACGCGACCAAGTACCGGTTCGTTTCTTGGGAGGGGAATTTTGGCTTGTGAGACATGACAGCATTAGTCGCTGCGTCGAGTGCGGCGCTGCTTTCTGGCGAGATGCCGACTGGAAGATCCGGTGCCTGGACTGCTGGCGGGCGCGAAAAGCTGCGCAGGCCGAGCCGACGCCACGATCGGTGCTGGCTGACGAGAATGAGCGGCTGCGCGTGCTGTGTGCGCTGCTGCCTGACGCTGCGACCGTGCGACGCCTGCTACAACTGTGTCACCCTGACCGGCACGGCAACAGCGACGCCAGCAACGCCGCCACGGTCTACCTGCTGCGGTTGCGCGACGAATTGGAGGAGTTGGAGAGACGTTGACGGAATTGTTCCAGCTTGGCGCCGATGATGACGTTGTTGTATCGAAGCAAGGAGATTTGCCATGACCGAAATGACCCAATCCACTTTCACGCCGCCGGAATCCTTCGCGCGGCTGGAAGAGCTGCGCGCCAAGCGGCAGCGCCTGATCGAGGCGGCCGAAGGCACGCCGGCCCAGATCGACGCGCTGGGCAAGGAAGTCGAGGCGCTGCGCGAGGAAGCGACGGCGCGGCAGGTCGCCTTCCTGGCCGAGGTGGCGACCGCCAAACTGAAGCAGGCGCATGATGCGCAGATGGCGACGCTGACGCAGCGTGAACTGGAGCTTGAGGCGCAGCTGCGCCGCCTGCGCTCCAACCTGCCGGCGCTGGAATCCGAAATCGCCAGCGTCGAGAAGGAGATGAATGCGGCCGAGCTTGAAGTTCGGCTCGACGCCGCACGGATCGGCTGCGACATCGGCGACCCGTTCATTGCCGAGATCCTGCGATTGGCGGAGGCGATGAGGCCGTGGCTCGCCAAGGTGAAGGCGGTCCAAGATGCCACGGGCGCCTGCCTCATGGGCCAGGTCTACGTGCCCCAGCCGCACTTTGTGTCGCGGTACGTTGGCTACGGTGAGTATTCGAGGGCGAGTAACGTGCTGGGCAAGGAGTGTCCAGAAGCCAACGAACAGGCAGCCGAAGTCAGGGCGCTGCTGGAGCCTGTGCAGCGTGCCCTCGCCATGGCGACGGGCTGCAACCCCTACATTCCCCTGGACGAGCGGCCCAAGCCTTATGTGCGCAAGGGGCAGACTGTGACTTGGTCAGGCGGCGCTCCGCCGCTGGGCGGGTCAAGTTCGAGTGTCATCCGGCGCTAAGCGAGGTGCGTGATGCCTATCCAACCCTTGCCGCTGGCGCTGCACCTGTTCAACGTGCCGCTCGCCCTGTCGACCCGCCATGCCGAGATCCTGGCGACGCAGGCGGCCAACCAGCTTGCCCTGGCCCGCCACATGGACGTGGGCGACTACGGCCTTGCCGTGCCCGAGACGCCGCCAGAGCGCACAGGCCGGCCCTACCCGCTGGTGCAGGGCATCGCCGTCATCGCGGTGCAGGGGCTGCTGGTGCCCAAGCTGGGTACCCTGGAGCCGTGGGAGGGCATGACCGGCTATGACGGGCTGCGCATGAACCTGCTGCTGGCCCTGGCCGACCCGGCGGTGCAGGCCATCGTGTTCGACATCGACAGCCCAGGCGGCGCGGTCGCCGGCTGCCTGGATCTGGCCGACACCATCTATCACGCGCGCGGTGCCAAGCCGATGCGGGCCATCCTGAGCGAATCGGCACTGGCGGCCGCCTACGTCATCGCCAGCGCGTGCGACCGGGTCTTCGTGCCGAGGTCCGGCAGCACAGGCGGCATTGGCGTATTGTGGGCGCATGTGGACTACTCGCAGGCGCTGAGCGCGGCCGGCATTGCGGTAACGCTCATCATGTCGGGCAAGCGCAAGGCGGACGGCAATGAGTACGAGCCGTTGTCCAAGAAGGCGCGCGAACGTATCCAGAACGACGTGGACGACATCGGCCACCTGATGGTCGCCACGGTAGCGCGCAACCGGGGATTGCCGCGGGCCGTGGTCAACGACATGGAGGGCCTGACCTACCTCGGCCAGAACGGCGTGCGCCAGGGCTTGGCCGATGCCTGCCTGCCACCCGATCAGGCCATGGCGCGATTGCTGGATGCGATTGGACAGGAGCGGCCCGGCAGGCCGCAGCGATTGACCGTGTAGGAGGAGATATGGGACACGTGAGCCATTACATGGAGCAGTACCTGGCGGAATGGGACAAGGCGTTTGCAAAGGTCAATCCGTCGCAGACTAGGTCGAGCAAGCGTGAGCCAGTTCGCCGGGCAGCGTGGCCGACTACGCGTGCCGAGATCGACGCAAGCTGGGATCACGCCTTTGCAGTGGTGCGTGGGCAGCATGAGGCGCGCCGGCGCTGACGGAGGCGCTAGGGGCGTCGCAAAAGGTACTTTCTGGCATCAAAATGTGCAGGGGCAATTGCACACCGCGATGTCACCCTAGCTACAGGTTTTGAAATGTGCTTAACCCCTTACCACAGCTGCACGGAGGTGGTGCCATGACCGCGATGACGCAAGCGGAATTTGCGCGTCGCATGGGCGTGTCTCGGCCCGCCGTCACGCAGTGGAAACAGCGCGGGCTGGTGGTGCTGGAAGGCAACCGCGTCGATGTCGAGCGCTCCGACGCGATGCTGGCAAAGTACCGCCGGCTAGGATTGCCGGACGTGCAGCCCGGCGATCATCGCGTTAAGCGTGGCCGCCCGACGGTCAACGCAACGATCAACCTGGCCGCGTTGCTTAACGCCGCGAAGGACGCCGAGCCGGTCACCCTCACGGCCGTCGAGATTGAGCGCCGCCTGCGCGCGCTGGACTGGCGCCAGACCTTCGACTGGTCCGAGAGCGCCTGCCGGCAGCGGGCGCGGCTAGCTGCGATGTGCGTCGGTTTCGAGGCCGCCGAGAGCGACCTCTCCGACGACGGGCATTGGGGCGGCTTCCAGCTACGCGACCCGCGCGGGATCGCGGCCGGCGAGATGAGGGAGGACGCAGTGCGGGCCGGCTACGGGTTCGAGGCGTCAGCAGCGGCGGTGCTTGAGGCTTGCCGCCACGAGGTGGCCTTGTGGGATGAGGACGGCGCCGACCCGTCGGACGCGGACCTTCTCTATCAGATCAACCCCGTCCTGCTGTCGCTGCTGGCGTATCCCCATTATCCGCACCAGACGGCCCCGTAGGCGCGCAAGAACGGCCTGTAAGGCGCTGAACGGGCTCGCTATTGTGAGCCCCCTTTGAGGCATCGGGCAACGCAGGGCGAGCCGCCAGCCCAGGTGCCCCGCTGTCGGGGCGTGGCATTACCCGAGCCGATTTGCCGGTTTGCCTGCCGCAAACTACGATTTACCTGCTATGACTTTTGCTTGGAGACCACTATGCCAGGGGCGAGTTTCGAAATGGGAGCAACGAAAGTCGATGCGCACGTCCAACGTCCCAGCGCAGTGAAACGTGACGTGTATGCGCGATGGCTGGCGTGGCAGGAAGACCGATCACAATTTCCAACCATCGCGGCGTTTGCGCTGGCCATGCTCGATCTGCACGAAAATATTACGGCCACGTATACGGTCACCCGCTGGTGTACTGCCTGGCGTCGGGGCGATGGTATCCCGCTCGACTAGGGTCCGATTCAGAACCGCATGCCGGTCCCGCATCCTGCTGCATAGCCGCCGTTGCCGCCCCGACCGCCACAGCCGAAGACGCCGCAGCCCGCCAGCAAGGCTGTAAGCAGGATGGCGGCAAGCAGGCGGATAACAAGCGTTTTCATCGCGTTGGAACTGAGAAGGGATTACTGCCGGTACCAGTATGCCCCATGGCGCCTTCGCGCTGGGCCGTGGATGAATTAATCGCTGGCGACAGGGTGCGCTCGGGACGCTATAGCAGGCGCAGTAAACCAAAAAGGTATAATCGGCGCGTCACCGTACACAACGGTGACCGGGTTTGGCGACCCGCAATGCACTAGGCGGACAGCGGCGACGAGTGGCGTCGTCATGTCCGTCGCGCCTTCGCGCGACCATGGTTTCCATGGCGGGCCGGGCGGGGCAGCCTTCGGGCTGGCCGGTATCCTAGTGCGCCGGTTCGCCAACCCTGTCGTCAGGCCTGCCACCTCATTTGGCGATGAATGGCAGGCCTCCTTCCAGCACTAGGAGGCATCCATGCCATTCTCACAGGACAGGCCGCGCCGGCCGTCTTATCCCTCCCCCCCTTGTGCCCTGACCAGCAGGGCGTCATTTGAGCGCAGCGCCGACTTCGATGCCGGCGCACTCGCCGCGCGCGACTTCCTGCTGGTGGCGCAGCACAAGCTGCGCTCACCCTTGGCAAACAAGCCGGACCCGTCACTGCTGCAAATTGCCTGGCAACAGAGCATGCGGGACCAGTCCCCGGAGTTCCGGTCCGGATTCAACGCTATCTTCTGGGCCTATATCCAGGTGACGCTGGAATTCGGTGAAGTCAACCTCGAATACTGGGACGTGCTGAACTACCTGTACGAGTGCCCGGCGCATTAATGTCCTGATCGGGCCGCAGGCCCGGTCGGCTTCCCGACTCAGTTCTTCCTGCCATATTCCCGATAGCGTTGGCTTTCGCTATCGCGGCCTCGCTTGTGCCCAAGTTTCTCCACATTTGCAAATAAATGAAAACGCCGAATCATTTTCGGATTTTTCCTATTGTTTCCCTAGTTGTGCGCCCCTAGTCTCCCCTCTGACATTGCTGCTCGCGGTGTCACCCCCTGAGTGGACCGCACGCGGTCCGACATTGCCTTCCCGAACCGTTCGTCCATGCGGTTCGGTTTTTTTTCGGCAGTTGGGGCAACGATTATCAATGAACCAGAGGCAAGAAGAATGAATAAGCTCGCAGTCCTGGCAAGTGTCGTTTCCACAGCAGTGCTGCTTACCGCTTGCGGCGGTGGTGGCGATGATAACAACGGCGGCTCCAGCTCGCCACAACGCAACACTAGTGGGAACGGGGGCGCCTCTTCGCCAGCTCCCACGCCAGCGCCGGCTGCCTTCACGTGCCCGGACACCTATCGCAAACTGACACTAGCTAACAGCTCAGTGCCCAATGCCTCGATGTCGATCGTCACGGACGACAACGTTGCCAAGTTGACCGTCAAGACGCCGGCAAGCGGGCTCACGAACGTAACCATTTGCCTGGGCAAGCCCAATCCCGTACCCGCCGGGGTCAGCGCCGATCATGTCTACGAACTGAAGACTGATGGCGCTTATGCGAGCCTCATCAATCCGCAGCTCACGCTGACCTTCACCACGGCAAGCACCTTGACCGTGGCACCGACAATCGAAACCGCGCAGAGCACCGCCAATGGCGTGACCTATGCCGCCGCGCCTGGCAGCAGCGGCACGGTCAACGGCACCAATGTGACGGTGACCGCCTCGGCCCCCGCTGCCGGCATCTACGTCGTGCGCCTGCCGCACTGACCGCAGCCGTACAGAACGGCCCCTTGCGCCGTCAGGCGCTTGGGGCTATCTGCGTTTCCGGCGCATTCTGCCGCCGGCTGTCAGCTGATTGTCCAGTCGTCGATCCATGAACAAAAATCTCTATCGTATCGTCTTCAATTCCACACTCGGGATGCTGGTCCCCGTGCAAGAGAGTGGCAATGGCTGCGGCAAAGGATGGCTTGGCAGCAGCGGCATTCCGGCGGCGAGAACGATAGTGACGCGCTTCGCTGTACCCGCGCTGACGCTGGGCGTCTGGATGGCACTGGGGGTGCCGATGGTGAGCACCGCGCAAGTGGTGGCCGACCCCAACGCGGGCGCCAACCGTCCGACCGTGGTGCAGACCGCGAACGGCATCCAGCAGGTGAACATCACCCGGCCCTCCGCCGCTGGAGTGTCGACCAACGGCTATACGCAGTTCGATGTGCCCAAGGCGGGCGTGATTCTGAACAACTCGCCGGTCATCGTGAACACCCAGCAGGCGGGCTACGTCAACGGCAACCCGAACCTACTGCCGGGCGGCTCGGCCCGGATCATCGTCAACCAGGTCAATAGCCCGAGCGCGAGCCCGAGCCAGTTGCGCGGCTACATTGAGGTCGCGGGCCCCGGCGCCCAAGTGGTGGTCAGCAACCCCAACGGGATCTACGTAGATGGGGCGGGATTCATTAACACCACTCGTGCGACCCTGACCACGGGCACACCGGTGTTTGGCGGTAGCGGCAGCCTCGATGCCTATCGCGTCACCGGTGGCCAGATCACGATCCAAGGCGAGGGCCTGAACGCGGCGAATGTGGATCAGGTGGACCTGATCGCACGCGCGGTGCAGGCCAATGCGGCGCTTTATGCCAATCAGTTGAACGTGGTCGCGGGCGCCAACCAAGTGGACCACAACACGCTGGCGGCCACGCCGATCGCGGGTTCGGGGGCGGCACCGGCGCTCGGCATCGACGTGAGCCAGTTGGGCGGCATGTACGCCAACAAGATCGTGCTCGCCTCGACCGAGCATGGTGTCGGCGTGTCGCTGCGCGGCGTCCAGGCCGCCCAGGCCGGCGACCTGACCCTGACGGCGCAGGGCAAGCTGGTGCTGGCGGGCCAGACCAGCGCCAGCGGCAACATCGTGGCCTATGCGCGCGATGGCATCGACCACAACGGTACGACCTACGCCAAGGCCGCGGCCTCGATCAACACCGACGGCGCGCTCAATAACACCGGCACACTCGCTGCGCAGCAGTGGGTCAACGCCTACGGCGGCAGCGTCAGCTCGACCGGCACGCTCGCGGCGGGCTTGAACGAGGACGGCACGCCTGCCAGCCCCGCCGACCTCGCGGTGGTCGCCACCAGCGGCGCCGTATCGGCCACCGGCAAGAACATCGCCAGCGGCAACGCCACGATCCAGGGCAGCGGCGTGAGCCTGGCCGGCAGCCAGACCTCGGCGGGCAGCAACCTGAACCTCGGTGCAAACAGTGGCAATCTCGACCTGACCGCCGCCACCACCAGCGCCGGCGCGGGACTGGCCGCCACGGCCCAGGGCGCAATCGTGAACGACCATGGCAACATGTCTAGCCAGGGCGCCACGATCCTCACCGCCGGCAGCCTGTCAAACGAGTCCGGCCAGATCATCTCGCAAGGCGCTACCAACATCCAAACCGCAGGCGCCATCAACAACGCGCAAGGGGTTGTGCAGGCCGGCGGCGCCTTGCACGCCAGTGGCACGTCGCTGGACAACACCGCCGGCCGTATCACCTCGCTGAACGGTGACGGCCTGTCGATCCAGACTGCTGGCGCGCTTGTCAATGCCGCCGGCACCACCGCCAGCGGTGCCCAGGGCGGGGTCATTGGCGGCAACGGCAACGTGCAGCTCGCCGCCGGGGACATGACCAACCACGGCCAGGTCAGCGCCCAGGGCGACGCCAGCGTGACGGCGGCCTCGCTCGACAATGACACCGGCAGCCTGACTGCAGGCGGCACGCTTGCCACGACGGTCGCCGGCGCCATCAGCAACCGCCAGGGGATGGTATCGGCGGTCAACACCAGTATTGCAGCGCAGTCGCTGGACAATACCGCCGGCAGTGTCGAAGGCGACCAGCTTGCGATTCGCACCACCGGCGACCTAATCAACCGGGGCGGTGCCATCCGTCAATACGGCGAGACGGACGCGACGATTGCCGCAGGCGGCGCGCTGGACAACACCGGTGGCGAGGTCATGGCGAACGGCCAGAACCTGACCGTGCAGGCCGTTACACTGGTCAACGACAGCGGCAGCATCTCGCACGCCGGCTCGGGCACGCTGGCCATCACCGGCCAGGGCGCGGCCAGCAATGCCGGCGGCGCAATCCAGACCAATGGCGATCTGCAGGCGCAAGCCGCCGCGTTGAACAATGCCCAGGGCATCATGTCCGCGCAGCGCGCCGCGAGGATCAGCACCAGTGGCGACCTGCTCAACCGGCAAGGCGCGCTGTACGGCAAGAGCGGCCTCACTGTGAGCAGCAACGGTCAGCTGGACAACTCAGCAGGCTCGGCACAAACCGGCGGCGACCTGTCGGTCACGGCAACGGGGGCGCTGACCAACGTCGACGGCACCATCGCCGCCAACGGCGCCCACGGCCAAGCGACGGTTGCAGCAGCGAGTATCGATAACACGCGCGGCTATCTCGCCAATGCCGGCGACGGCGTCACCACGGTGACAGGCACCACTGGCCTGATCAACACCGGGGGCCAGATCGGCGGCAATGGCGATGTGACCCTCAACACGCAAACGCTGACCAATACCGCCGACGGCGCCACCGGCGGCTTCGTGGCGGCGGGCAGCGCGCTGAACCTGAACGTCACCTATCGCGTCGATAACCGCCAGGGCACGCTCTATGGCGGCAATGGCCTGACGCTGGACAGTCCGAATGCCACCTTCGCCAATGACGGCGGCCAGTTGCTGGGCAGGACCGATGTCCGGCTCAACGTCGACTCCCTGACTAACGCCAACGGCGCGATCAAGGCGAACCAGGACATCGCGGTGCAAGGCGCCGTGTCGGGTAGCGGCGACATGATTGCAGGGCGCAACCTGGCGCTGGACGTGGCGGGCGACTACATCAACGACGCCGGCAACCGCCTGCACGCCGATGGCGACCTGCGGGTATCCGCCACCGGCACGCTCACCAATACCGCGACGCTCGCCGCCGCTGGGGCGCTGACCGCCTCCGGCGCCAAGGTCGTGAACGCGGCCGGCGCGGATATCAATTCGGTCAGCACCACGGTGACGGCCACCGAGTCAATCGACAACGCCGGGCGCATCGAGGGCGACACGGTCCAGACCAACAGTCCGACGCTGACCAACACCGGCACGGTCATCGGCAACAACGTGACGGTCCAGGCCACGGACATTACGAACGAAGGCGCGGCCGCGCTGATGGCGGCGGTCGAGAACCTGAACGTCTACGCGGCCAACTCAGTGCGCAACCTGGACGGCGCCACGCTGTACAGCGCCGCCAACCTGCAGATCGCCCGCGACGGTACGCGCGACCCGGCCACGGGCCTCTTGGCCAACCAGGTCACGACGCTCATCAACCGCTCCGCCACCATCGAGGCCGAGGGCGATATCGACATCGCCGCGAATCAGGTCAGCAACACCCGCACCAGCATCGTGACGGCGGCTGGCACGCCGGTGACCGGCGCCAGCCAGACGCTGACCATGTGGAACGCCGGCATGAGTGGCGTCGACCTGAATTTCCACGAGAGCGTGACGTTTCCTGCCTGGCGATGGGACGGCACCAACGCCTCGGTCAGCGCCAGCCGCACCTACGCCCTGATGCAGCCCATCACGTTGACGGTGGACAAGTCGACGGTGACGAACTTCGACCCCACTGCCAAGACCCTGTCCTTTACCCAGGCCCCCGTCGAGCAATACTACACGCTCCTCAATGCCCCGAACTGTGACGCCACGGGCCTTTGCAGCCGACCGCTGACGACGAACGCGACCCAGTACTACCAGTCCATTGCCGATAACGGCAGCACCTACACCATCACCTTCTGGCCCGACTATGACCCGGCCATCCATATCCAGCCCGACCAGGTACGGATGCGCTACGACCTCGGCCCGGATAACCACGACTACAGCGAAATCTCCCGTACGACCACGACCACCACGGCGACCGACCAACTGATCAGCGCCACCGACCCGGCCAAGCTGCAGGCGGGCGGCTCGATCCGCATCAATAGCGCCGGTGGCTCGATCCTGAACCAGTCCTCGATCATGGCCGCCGGCGGTGACCTGATCCGGGTGGCGCCCAATGGCGGCGTGCAGGACATCGGCACGGCGCTGCAGCAGACCGTCAGCACGACCGACACCTCGACCTTCTACTGGCACGCGAAAACTGGCAGCAACAGTGATACGCAGGTGGTGCCCAATCCAACCACACCGCAGGCGCCGACCACGGTGATGGCGCTGCCGGCGGTCGCCTCGGCCAACCAGTCGGTGCAGACCACCGCGCAGACCATTACCGTGGCGACCGTGAACCGCGAGGGCCAGACCGTGACCGGCAGCGGCGGCAACCTGTCTGGCGGCGGCGCCAGCGGCACGCAAGTGGCCGGCGCGGCAGGAGGCGCGGGCAAGGCGCCGCAGACGCTGGGCACCGCCAGCGGCGGCATCCCGAACCTGACTCTGCCCACCAACGGCCTGTATCACTATCAGACCGCACCGGGCGCGACCTACCTGATCGCCACCGATCCGCGCTTCACGCAATACGGCAAGTTCATTTCCAGCGACTACATGCTGGGCCAGCTTGGCCTGGACCCGGCCATGACGCAGAAGCGCCTGGGCGATGGCTGGTACGAGCAGAAGCTGATCCGCGACCAGGTGACGCAACTGACCGGGCGCACCTACCTGGCGGGCTACAGCGACCAGATGGCCGAGTACCAGGCGCTGATGGACAGCGGCCTGATGTACGCCAAGCTGTTCCAGCTGGCGCCGGGCATCGGCCTGTCCGAGGCGCAGATGGCCCAGCTCACCACCGACATGGTGTGGCTGGTCAGCCAGGACGTGACATTGCCCGATGGCAGCCACCAGACCGTGCTGGTGCCCAAGCTGTACCTGGCGCAATCCAATTCGGTCGACCTGCAAAGCACAGGGGCGCTGGTGACCGGCAACCTGGTGAGCCTGCACGCCACCGGCGACCTCGCCAACAGCGGCAGGATCGTGGGCGATGTGGCGACACAGGTCGTGGGCAACAACATCGTGAACCGGGGCCAGATCGGCGGCACCGGCACGACTGTGGTCAAGGCGCAGCAGGACGTGCGCAATCTGGGCGGGCGCATCACCGGCACCGATACGCTGGTATCGGCAGGCCGCGACGTGATCAACGAGACGCAGACGATCTCGAATCAGGTCACGATGGGCAACCATAGCGCAGGTGCCACAGGCGTCGGCTCTGTGGCGGCCATCACCGCCACCAACAATGTTGGCGTGCTCGCCGGGCGCGACATCAACATGGCCGGCGGCGTGGTCGGCGCTGGCAACAGTGCCCTGCTGGGCGCGGGCCGCGACCTGAACCTTGGCACCGTGGCGACCGGCACCACGCAGGATTCCAGCTCGCGCGGCGGCCAGAGCTACTACCACGACCAGACCACGGTCAATGTAGGCAGCTCGGTGCAGGCCGGCGCCAATGTGGTGGCGGTTGCCGGGCGCGACGCCACGCTGACCGGCTCAGGCATCGACGCAGGCGGCAACGCCTCGCTGGTGTCGGGGCGCAATACCACCGTCACCGCCGCGATCGACACGCATACGCACAGCGAAGGCTCGCTCGGCGGCAAGGGGGCGGAGTACACGAAGTCGTCGTATGACGAGACGGTCAGCGGCAGCTCGGTACACGCGAGCAACAACGCCAATCTCGCGGCGGGCCAATCGGCCACCGTGAACTCGGTGCTGCAGGCCAATGGCATTGCCGCCTCGACCGATAGCAACGGTACCGGCAACCTGGCCGTGCTGGGCTCGTCGGTGACCACCGACAAGGGCGCCGCCAACCTGATCGCCACCGGCGATGTGACCGTTGGCACTGTCAATGAGAAGCACAGTGCGCAGGAATGGTCGCAGACCAAGCATTCCGGCTTCATGTCCAAGGAGCAGACGACCAAGGAAAGTAGTCAGCAGCAAACCATCGCGGTGGGATCGCTGGTGTCGGCTGACAGTGTGACCGCCAGCGCCGGGCGCGACCTGACGGTCTCCGGCTCCACCGTGGTGGCGACCAAGGATGTGAACCTGGATGCGGGCCGCGACCTGACCATCGGCAGCGCGCAGAACACCAGTTCCTCGCATAGCTACGAGCACACGACCAAATCCGGATTGGGCGCGACCGGCTCGGGCATTTCCTACGGCAAGCGCGACCAGAAAGACACCATCAACGACAGCGCCGTGACCCAAACCAGCAGTCTGGTGGGCTCCACCGACTACAGCGTGCATCTGAACGCCGGTAATGCCCTCAAGGTGAGCGGCAGCGACCTGATCGCGGCCAAGGACGTGACCGGCATTGGTGCCGACGTGACGATCGAAGCTGCCAACGGTACGCAGCACCATGACGAGACGCACGAAGTCAAGCAAAGCGGCTTCACGCTTGGTGTATCGGGCGGCGCCATCGGCGCTGCGCTCAACGCGGGCAATAAGCTCAATTCTGCCGGCAACAGCCAGGACGGCCGCGCCTCGGCGCTGTGGGGCATTGCCGCAGGGCGCGATGCCTTCGATGCCGGCAGCGCGCTGGCCGGGGGGGCTAGCCCGACCGCCGGTGCTGCATTGACACTTTCCTGGGGCTCCAGTCAGAGCAAGCAGACCCTGACTGAGGACAGCACCAGCCACACCGGCTCGCACATACAGGCCGGGGGTACGGCAGCATTCATCGCCACCGGCGTGGATGCGAATGGCAACAAGACGGCGGGCAACCTCAACATCGTTGGCTCGGATATCGATGCGAACAAGGTGGCGCTGGGCGCGAAGCACGACATCAACATCGTGTCGGCCACCGATACCGATGAGAGTCACAGCACCAACAAGTCCAGCAGTGCGAGTGTGGGCGTGTCTTATGGCGCGCAGGGCTTTGGGGTGTCCGCCTCGGCGTCCAAGGCCAAGGGTAACGCGGACAGCCAGGGCACGACGCAGGTCAACAGCCATGTCACGGGCAAGGAATCGGTCACCTTTGTGTCGGGCAACGACACCAACATCCTGGGCGCGACGGTCAGCGGCGGCAAAGTCGTCGGCGATGTGGGCGGCAACCTGAATATCGCCAGTCGGCAGGACACCGAGGAATCGCACGCCAGGCAACAAAGCATGGGCGGCGGCTTCAGCATCAGCCAGGCCGGCGGCTCGGCCAGTGTCTCGGCCTCTAAGGGCAAGGCCGATGGCAGCTATGCGAACGTGTCCGAGCAGTCGGGCATCTACGCCGGTACAGGTGGTTTCGACATCAATGTGAAGGGCAACACCGACCTCAAGGGTGCGGTGATCGCCAGTGAGGCGAGCAAGGACAAGAACAGTCTGACCACCGGTACGCTCACCTTCAGCGATATCAAGAACCATTCAGACTACAGCGCGACTTCAATGGGTGTCTCCGCAGGTGGCGCGATGGGAACCCCGAGCGGTCAGAGCAATAGCGGCCCGACTTCGGGCAAGAACACCGGTGGCATCAATCCGATGATCCCGCAGCACAAGAGCGGCAGCGAGGATGGCGTGGCGCAGGCGGCGGTGGCCGAAGGTACTATCAGGATCAGCGATGGCGCAAACCAGAAGCAGGATCTGGCTGCGCTGCAGCGTGACACGTCGAATACCAACACGCAGGTCGGGAGTAATCCGGATCTTGACAACCTGCTGAGCAAACAGGCCGATATGATGGCGGCGGCGCAAGCTGCTGGGGAAGCCGTGGCGAAGACCGTGGGCGATGTTGCATCGGCCAAGTACGATGAGGCCATGAAGAACGCGAAGGCCGCTGGCGAGGCAGGCGACACCAAGCTGTAAGAACAATACCTGGCCGAGGCCGAGAACTGGGGCGAAAGTGGCAGCTACCGGGCTGCGCTGCATTCGGCAGGCGGCGCGCTCATCGCAGGACTTGGTGGCGGCAACGCCTTGGCAGGCGCCGCGGGAGCTGGGCTGGCATCGATTGCCGGCGGTAAGCTGAATGAGCTGAGCAGCGCGGTCGCCAAGGGAGTAGATACCGGGAACGCCGACCTCAATGCAACACTTGGCAACGTGGCGGCCAATATTGCTACGGGCGGCATCGGCGCAATCGTGGGAGGAGGCTCGGGCGCGGCGACGGCGGCCAGTGTGGATCGCTTCAATCGTCAATTGCATCCCGATGAGCGAAAGTGGGCAAAAGACAATGCGAAGAAATTTGCCGAGTTCTATAAGGGCAAGACCGGCGACGACATTTCCGCAGCCGACGCTGAAAATCTGTTACTTTCCGGCGGATATCGATTGGTTGATGCTGCAGCGAGCAAGGTCCTTGGAGCAGATCCGGTCGCAACTGAGTACATTTCCGCCAATAGCGGTAACCTGTTCAGCGCAACTGATGCTGAGCGAAGGAATCCCGCTCTTTTTGGAAATACTAATGGCACGCCGTCACCGGAGCAGATTGCACTCAACACCAGCCATACGCCGAATACGCAGCCGTTGTTGTGGGCGGTTGGCGGTGGATTTTATTACGGTGTTGGTGGCGAGGCGGAGTTGGGATTTACAGGCTTGCTACCCACCGAAGGCAAGATGGCATTCGGTTTTGGATTAGGTGGCCATGGATGGATAAAGGGGGGAAGTTCCACGATCACGTCAGATATATTCTCAATGGGTACTGAATTCAAGTCCGGAGACTATCGCCTTGGCACTTCCGGTGCATTGGGAGGCCAGTTAGGGCCGGCTACGGCTTCCATCGGTGGTCAAGCAGGGATTCAGTCAAACACATCTACGGGAATAGGTGGCTATGCTCAGGGGAAAGGAACCTTAGGCCTTGTGCCAAGCGTCGGTGTCGGCTTGGAAGGAAAATGGAATTTAATTGAGTTTCAATACAAATCAAGAAAATGAAAAAGAACTTTTCTAACGCTGAAGTCGTTTCCGAATTTAAAAAGCGTCGTGCCCGACTGCTAGTCCTATTTATTCCTGGCTTTGTCTCGCTTTTCTTTATGCTGGCGATCAAAGTTGATATTAAGATCTACCTCCTTACGTTTATCGTTTGGTTTTTTGTTGCTGGGTGGTATATGTCATTTAGATTCCGCTGCCCGAGGTGCAATGCTATTCCATGGAATCCATCTGGGCCCGGCGTTACCTTAATTCCCCACCATTGCAAGCAGTGCAAGGCCCCCCTGTCGGACGTTGCGCTACACGAGCCTGACCGAAACGACTGACTCTGTAGAGCCTGCTGCTGACTAAATGCAAACGACTATCCGAAACGCATACCGGAAGGCGCGCGGTGTTTCCTCCTTTGCGCTCCTTGCCTTGACGGCTCCCACCGTCACCATTGCACAGGCATTGCCTAGCCAAACTGCCGCAACAACCGCGGCCGAACAGGAGCAGCGCACCCGCCAACAGCAGGAAGCCCGCGAGCGTGCCCAGGCCGTCCAGGCGCCGGGCGTGCGGGCGCAGGAGGTGGTGCCCGTCGAATACCCGCCGCTTCTGGCTGAAACGCCGTGCTTTCGCATCGACCGCTTCGTGCTTGAGGTGCCACCCGATTTGCCCGCTGCATCGCAGGCACAGGGCGCATCCGCCTTACCGCAGGACCCCTTCGCCTTCGCCCGTGCCTGGCTGGAGCACTACCAGGGCGAGTGCGTTGGCAAACAGGGTTTGGAGTTGCTGACCAAGGGCGTGTCGCAGGCCATCCTTAGCCGGGGCTACGTCACCACGCGCGCGCTGCTGCCGCAGCAGGACCTGAGCACCGGCACGCTGCGCCTGTCGCTGATCCCCGGCGTGATCGGCGAACTGCGCTTCGCCGACCCCGACACGCGCGGCACGTGGAAGTCCGCGTTCCCGGCCCGCGCGGGCGATCTGCTGAACCTGCGCGACCTGGAGCAAGGGCTGGAGCAGATGAAGCGCGTCGCCAGCCAGGATGCGGACATGCAGGTCGTGCCGACCAAGGTGCCGGGCGTCAGCGACGTGGTGATCACGGTCAAGCGCGCCAAGCCGTGGACCGTGGTCGCGTCGGTCGACAACTCGGGCACGCGCGCCACCGGCAAGTGGGTCGGCAACCTGAGCGTCGGCATCGACAACCCGCTCGGCCTGAACGACCTGTTCAACGTCGGCTACATGCAGGACGTGGAGTTCAGCGACAAGCGGCATGGCACGCGGGGCTGGAACGGCTTCTACTCAGTGCCGTGGGGCTACTGGACTGCCACCCTGTCAGCGTACTCGAACAACTACTACCAGCAGATCGCGGGCGTCAACCAGACGTTTATCTCCAGCGGCAGGTCGCAGACCGCCGACCTCAAGCTGCACCGCGTGATCCGCCGCAGCCAGAACGACGTGCTCGGCGTGCAGTTCCGGCTGTCGCGGCGCTTTGGCAAGAGCTTCATCGAGGACACCGAGATTGAACAGCAGCACCGCAACAACACGGTGCTGGAGGCTGGCTTCACCGACCGCCACTACTTCGGTGCGGCGCAGTTCGACGGCAGCCTGGTGTACCGCCAGGGCATCGGTGGCCTTGGCTCGCAGGCTGATACCCTGGCGGCCGATGGCGGGCCGACCTGGCGCTACCGCATGGTGGTGGCGGATGCCAACCTGTCGGTGCCGTTCCAGTTAGGCGGCCAACCGCTGCGCTATGTGACGACCTTCCGGGGCCAGCACACCGGCGACCGCCTCTATGCGCTGGACATGATGACCATCGGCAGCCGCTATACCGTGCGCGGCTTCGACGGCGAGAACCTGCTGGCTGGCGACAGCGGCTTCTACTGGCGCAACGAGCTGCAGGCGCCGATTGGTGCCACCGGGCATGCTGTCTACGCTGGCGTGGACTATGGCCGCGTCTTCGGCCCGTCTGCTGCGCTGCTGGTCGGCAGGCAACTGGCCGGCGCCGTGATCGGCCTGCGCGGCGGCTTCGGCTCCGGCTTTGGCCGGCTGTCCTATGACGTATTTGCCGGGGTTCCGATCTACAAGCCGGCCGCCTTTCATACCGCCGGGGTGACGGGTGGCTTGCAGGTGACTTATCAATACTAATACGGCTTGACCACCACTCCAATTTAAGATGGCTTCGATTCAACTCTTTTTTGCTTATGTCCGATCAACGATCATCTGCCTCAACCACAGCTGAGATTAACTCGACGTTTTCGCTCGAACTAGCATCCAAGGGCACAGCCATCTCGGCCACGTTGGCGCTTATCATTTCTTTAATTTATGATTTCGGATTTCTCAATGCGATAGGCCTTTCTTTTTCTGACCTACCGTCTACGCTTGCTGATCATACTCGGAGCGCACTCAACTGGTTGCCGACGGCAGTGCTGTGTCTGGCTGCTACGGCAATTTTCTCCGCCATTGGGCGCCGTTTGCAGGCGAATCAGAAGCAGAGTTCGCACACACCCAAAGCTACTGGACAGTCCGTGGCCTCAATGGCTGACGCAAGTAAGAATGACGACAGCCCCTCCCGCATGCTCGCGGTTACGTCGAATTTTACGATCGCCTATGCTTTGTTTATTCCACTTTCTTATCTGCTGTTTCCGGAGTTCTCTAGTTACGCAATAACCGCGTCAGTGGCATGGTGCATACTCAGCTCGTGGTTGCTGAGCGACACGAAGGGCAAAGGAGATAGGTTCGATTTGATTGTGGTGACTATTATTGTGTTGCCAATGATTGCGATTAACGCCTGGGATTTCGGGAGAGCTAGTGCGATTAGACCTTCGTTGAAGCCGGCAATCGACTCGGTGGACTACGCAAATAGAAGTCCTGAGCGCCATGTCACGGTATTCAGGTACTTCGATAAAGGGGTGCTACTCAAGGGCGAGGACGGGACAGTTTCCTTTGTTCCGTGGGATGACATACGACGTATCAATACCGGTGCGTCCTATGTGCAATACAAAGGTCTTCTTTGTATCTTGTTCGGATGGTCGGCTGTTTGTCCCGATCCCACGGGACCTAGATACGTCCCAGGCCTCCTCTCTGGTTCTCAGGCACAGCAGGCAACTGATTCGCTACCTCATCCAGATAGCGACGAAAAGCCGTCGGACACTTCTCGTTCCAGTGAGATGTCTCGCAGCCCTGTTAGTGCTAGCGGCCGCGACCCGGCTCCAGACGTAAAGAGTGAAAGAAACGCTCCTGCCCCAGTCAGATAAGGCTGTGCAAATCAGTGTTTGAAACGTGACTCAAACGCTAGGGCCGTGTGACGCCGGCGAAACAAGGTAAAATGCCCCCGGTTGCCAGCCAACCATGTGATCCAAAAGGCGCCATTTTTTGTAGGCAGTCTTGTAGACAGGTCCGGGTCCTACCCGGAAAACCGCGTCAGACAAGGCTTTGCAAGTTACCAAAAAGCGCGTTTACGGCCCTGCGGGCGGCCACTCTTATCGTAGTGGGCCGCGGCTCTCGTACGGGGTCTGGCTTCGTCGCAGAGCAAGACTGCCTGACGCCTTGGTGCGCCACGGTGGCTCGGGATTGACGCGATGTTTGAACGAGCCCAGAGCTGTGGGTGGCCCCTGCTGCTGGCGGCGTGTTAGGAACGCCTACGGCTGCGCTGCGCGCCGGCCCTAAGGGCAAGGTTGCCGCCCACGTCGTCGCCCCGGCTTCGGGCTGGCGTCTTTCAGACGGCGCTATGCGAGCGCAGTGACGCGCTCCGTGCCCGAGCCCTAAATCCCAGATACTGCCGGCGCGCAGCGCAGCCGTAGTGCCGGCGCGCACCGCAGCCGTAGGCGTCCTCGCGTTGACGCCGGCAGCAGGCGGCCTACGCCCGGCATGGGGATCGTTCAATAGTGGGTCGACGCAGCCACTATCCCA
>NZ_JAGIQB010000067.1:0-22066 GCF_017815025.1 Cupriavidus phytohabitans | reverse complement strand
CCATCGACGCCGAGATCGAGAAACTTCTCTCCGGCTACGGCTCAAAGTTTGAAATCCGTTTCTCGTGAATACTTATCACATGATTTTTGCCATGGAATAAACCGCTTCCCTGGCCTGCACGCTTAGCGATGACCGCTGCTAACGATTAATGTATTAATCCTGACGTGCAACCTCGCGACTTTCACCCAACTGATTTGTCTATATATCTTTTATCGTTCGGCCTGATTCTAACCAGACCTTCCCGACTTAGGAATTTCAATCTTCTAAGGTCTGACATAAGTGCCTCTGCTGCATTGCAATATATCGGGCGTTCCCTGTTTTCGATCCCCTCACCGGAGGGGATCGAAATATGCTGACGATCTCTGGAAACAGAGGGTGAATGCCACCGCCAGCAACCTTCATCCATGGAGCGGATCGATCAGCGCTGTGGCGTTCATCAGGAACTCAGACTCAGAACCCGGAGAAGCGAATGCCGATCGAGCCGTAGCCGTAGTAGCGATCCAGCTTGCCCGCGGTCGTCGCGTTATAGAGGAATGGGATGGTGCCGACGAAGTTGTACAGCGACGCCTGGCCGCGCAGGAACACCTCCACGTTTTTCGCTACCGCATACGATAGCTCCAGGCCCAGCGTATGGTTGGAGCGGATCGGCGAATTGCCATAGGCTTGCGTGCGGCTATCGACATTGCTGCGCAGCAGGTACTGGAACTGGTAGCCGAGCCGCGCCGCGAAGCGCTCGTACTTCCAGCGCCATGACCCGCCCAGGTTCAGATAGCCGGCCGTGTAGTTGAAATCGTCGTTGAAATTCAGCCCAAACTGGCCGGCGTCTACCGAAAATGATGCCGACTGGAGCGTGGCATTGCCCACGTTGCACGGCGCGGCCAACTGCCCATTGGCGAGGTTGTCGGAGCCGATGGCAACATTGAAGCTGCAATTGCCTCGCTGCAGGCGCGTGTCGATGCTGCCGATCGTCACGCGGCTGATGCCGAGCCCGATGAAGCCGGTGAGCTGGTTGCGCTCAGTCAACTCGCCGGAGAAGATGACATCGGCCTGGGCCTGAACATCGTTCGCGTTATTCACGGTCAGGCTGTTGAACGTCGTATTGCGAACCATCACCGGCGACGAGCGGTTCAGGCTGCCAGAATGGTCTCCCCATAGCGAGAAGCGCAGCATGATGCGATCGCGGGCGCCGGCCTCCGCCAGCGGGTCGTAGTGCATCGCCAGCATCCAGGTATCGATCTGGTTGTGGTCTTGCCCGTAATCGATGCCACGGCGCCAGTAGGTGGCCGAGCCCGACCAGTGCGGCGAGAACTTGTAACCCAGCATCAGCTTGCCACCGCGATAGTCGCCGGCATTGTCCGACACGGGCCCCTGCCGCCCACGCAGGTTGAAGACATCGACGGTGCGATCGACCATGTCGTAGCTGGCTTCCACCCGCACCGAGGTGAACTCCCCGGTGGCGGGCTCGGCCTGCATGAATACATCGTCCGGCGCTGCGCTGGCCGTACCCGCGCAAGACAGGCCCAGCATCAGGGCGCAGGCCGGTTTCAACCGGCGCTTGCGAATCAGCTGCATAGGAAACTCCGAGGCCACTGGGCTAGCCTCATGCACGGCGCGCTCCGGGAGAGGCGCCCGACGCAGACACAAAAGTACCCGGCCACCCTGGCATTGCCTTGAGCACGCGTTCGGATGACCGGGGGAGACTGGCCTTCCCCATCCGGGCGGAAGGCACCACTACGCGTCGGTCACGGGTTGAGCGTGACCGTAGTCATGAGGCCGTCGCCGACCACCATCTCGGCGTCAGTCTTCACCAGTGCCGTCTTGGCGAACTCCACGCCGCCATTGACCAGCATGCCCAGCCTCACATCCCTGCCGGAGACACCAGTGGTTGTCGCAAACGTCACGGGGAACGTGCTGGTCGCCTTCGGCGTGAGCGCGTCGACCTGGGCCTGGCTCAGCGCGCCGGAAGACCTGAGCTTGCCGAGGAACACCGTGAACGGCAGGTTCAGCGAGCCGCCGTTGGCGCTGGAGAACAGGCTGTCGGCAGCGCTATTGGTCAGGCTTGCCGCGGCAGACAAGTTGCCGCTGATCCGGAACGAATAGGCGGTATTGGCAGGCACCACGGCATCCACCAGTTGCGACCCGTTGAACGTCAGCGTCACGTTCTCGATGATGACATCGACCTGATTGCCACCGTAGGTATAGCTCAGGCCGGCGCGCACTTGCGACGGGCCGCCGTTGAAGGCATCACCATTCTGCGTCAGCGCAACCTGGATCGCGCCGAGCGTGCCGCCCGTGGCCGTGATCGTGTCGGTGATCGGGTAATTCACGCCGTTGATCGTCAGGTTTGACAGCAGCAGGGAGTTGTCCAGCCTGACCGCGTTTGCGACGTTGTTGATCGCGCCAGCATCCACTGCGCTGCCCAGGCCCGCGGCTGCCTGCTGGATCTCGGCGGTATTGCCGGTCGATACCGCATCACCGAGCCCGGCCAGCCTGGTCGTGTTCGATGCATCGGTCAGCCCGCCAGTCGTCACCGCCTGGACCAGCGCCGTGGTCGTCGTGGACTGGGCGCTCCCGGTCACGATATTGATCGATCCGCTCTCCGTCAGGGCCGACAACGTCTCCGCGGGGCTGCTACTCAGGTCGACGGCCTCCAGCGCCGTGTTGACTCTTGCCACCTGGCTCGTGATCACCGGGGCAGCCAGCGCGGCCACATTGGCTGCCACGGCGCCGATGTCCGACTGCAAGCTGGCGGGCAGGCCCGACTGCGCGTTCTGCACAGCGCTGGACAGCACGTTCGTAATCAGCGCAGCGCTGGTCAGGTCTGCCGTGCCCGGCGCGTCAGCCACGGCGCCGGCGACCGCCTTGGAGGCCGCCGCGGCGGAATCCGCGGGAGTCAGCGTGCCACCGGTGCCCAGGCCCGTCAGCGTCTTGGCGACGTGGTCGACCAGCTGCTGTACCACGACCGCCGCCCGCAGCGCGGCCGCGTCCTGCATCGGGTCGAGCGTGCCCAGGTCCTTGCCTGCCAGACCGAGCCCCGTGGCCAGGGGTGCAACCTGGCCCGAGCCGAGCTGGACCGCCAGTGTGGTGAGCGGCGATACCACCTGTATCACGCCCTGCCTGAAATCCTGCGCCGGTGCCTGCAGCACCCCGGTGAACGGCTGGTTGGTACCGATGTCGGTGCCGCCGGTCACTTTCAGCGCGCTTTTCGTGCAACCAGCCGGGAAGGTAAAGTCCCCGGTTGCATTCGTGGCCACGGTCTTGTTGTCGCAATCGAGGAAGGTGACAGTCGAGCCGGAAAGGTAGAAGTCCACCGCCTTGCCGCTCGCGGTGCCCGAAGGCTGGGAGGGCGAGGGCGAATCGTCGCCGCCGCCACCGCAAGCCACGAGCGTTGCTGCGGCGCCGGCCATGATGCCAAGAATGAAGATGTTCCGGGTTTTGGTTTGCACGCTGCTCTCCTGAGGTCGATACTTCGATACAACGAAAGATGGTGGGAAATCCTGCGACCGCGTGACTGCCCCGCACGGTCTCCAGCGCCCTGCACTGCCTCTGATGCCGCGCACGAACTTGCGAGCGGATGCCGCGGCAGCAGCTTGCAGATCGGGCCAGCCGCAGATAAACGCATCCACCAATCCGTGTCACCCCTACTTGGCGGGGGAAAGTCAATCCTTCGCCGTCGCAATTTCCGCGGGCAGGCCAGCGGCGTCAACGACCCACGCTCGCCATGACGCATGACGGCCTCTCTATCGGATCCTCTGCACTGGCGGAGTGCCCGGGGAAATCCTCCGGCTGCAGCCAGCGCGTGATGTACTGCCCCATCGCATCGAGCAGCACGTCGGACATCAGTCCCGCCGCGCCAGCCAATGGCGGACAGATCAGCCACGTGGTGCCGTCTCGCTCGAGCACACGCAAGGTCTTGGGCTGATCGGCGGGCTGCAGGATGTGGTCGGTGGCACGCGCCTGCGCGAGGACGAACGCCTGCACGAAGTCGTCGGCGTGCCGTTCGCCCAGGCATATCACCACCTTCGGCTTCCACAGCCGGCGAATCGCATCGATGAAGGCAAAGCGCCGGCCACCGCGGCAAAGGTCGAGGTAACGCTGCCTGGGCAAGAGTTCCGGCTGGCCGCGAAACGCCTTCGACCACGCTGTCTGGTTGACCAATCGCGCAGGCAGCGGGAACAGGCTGAGCTTGAACTCCGCGCCGTCTGGCGCGTACAGGTGATGGTCGAAGTAATGCTTCCAGTCCTGCTCGCCGATGGCTGTCCTGAAGACCTGCGCGCGCGCCGCCGACATGATCCGGGCGATCTTCTGGTGCGACTGCCAGCGCTTCATGTGATGGCGATACCGGTAGCGGTAGGCCGCATCCCATGCGCCGGGTTGCGCATGCGGAACCAACGGGGCCAGCAGCGACGGCCCGCTTGGATGCGGGGAGCTGTCGCAGAACCATACCGCTGCGCCTGGATTTCCACCTTCCATCCCTACGTACGAGGCGAAATACGAATCCAGCTGCTCCCGCGTGAACACCGTATGTGGCTCTGGTTTTTTTTCCATTTCCTTGCCGCGGTTGAGTGAAGGATGCCCAGGTGCCGAGCCGCATCAGCCTTTCATGTGCATCACAAAAACTCGGCGGTCACGAATCTGCTCGCCAATGTCTTTTTTATTCTCACCCCCAGTGCGAGGGGTGCGCTGCCATCTCGCTTCCCTCCTTGAGCGGGGTAACGCTCGAGTCAGTTGCACGGCATCTTCGCGCGCGAAAAAAACGACGAAACGCATCGCGAATAGACGGCGAACGCTTCATTGACCAAGGGCAGGCTTTCCCTTCTGATGAAGGGTACCGAGGCATTTCGCTGCATCGCACTATTCGCACCTGAAAACACGAAGCACGCCGGCGCCATCAGCGCGCCGGCAGTAGAAGAGCGTTGCAGTTCCATGGACGGCCCTCAAGGATGCGGCCGTGGCCGGTCCTCAGCTGACCGCTGCCACACCATGGAACCGGCTGCCGCGAAGCAGCCCCGCACGACTCTGCTTTGTCCACATCCCGAGCATGCACAGGAAAGATGCATGCCATGCATCGAGCCTGGCCGCCACTGCGCGCGGACAGCAAGTTCGGAGGAGACAACAAGGGCATGGGCACTCGCTTGGGCGCCCATTACTCGAACGCTTCTGGGGGAAGCAATTGGGTATCTATCGCGATATGTTTGCCAGGCACCACGATCA
The DNA here is from genome assembly GCF_017815025.1 of Cupriavidus phytohabitans. Lineage (NCBI taxonomy): Bacteria > Pseudomonadati > Pseudomonadota > Betaproteobacteria > Burkholderiales > Burkholderiaceae > Cupriavidus > Cupriavidus phytohabitans. Next base: position 16,852 of record NZ_JAGIQB010000067.1, on the reverse strand, counting down.
GCTCGCGCTGATGGCTCGCCTGCTCGACGCCGGCGCCATCTGGCTTGCGGCAATCCTGGCCAGTGAAGTGCGGTTCGCCACTGCGCACGCGCCGATCCACCAGTTCATCCAGTACTTTGGCTGTGCAATCGCCTTCATCGTGCTGCCGGGGTTCGACGTCTACACTTCCTGGCGCGGCCGCGGCCTGCTCTCGCTCGCCGCGCGCCTGATGTCTGGCTGGAGCCTGGTCTGGCTGATCAGCCTGCTGCTGACCTACCTGCTTCACCAGGCCGATTCACTTTCCCGCCTGTGGATGGTGTACTGGTACGCTTTCGCGCTGGCCGGGCTGGTGGGCCTGCGCGTGGTCACCCGTGCCATGCTCAACCTGCTGCGCGTTGCCGGCGCCAACAACAAGCGCGTGATCATTGTCGGCTTTGGCCGGACCGGCCAGGAGATGTACCGCCGGGCGACCGCGCACCACACCACCGGATTCAAGATCAGCGGCATTTATGCCGCTGAAGGCGAGTCCACGCCGGAAGGACGCCGTCGCATCACCGACAGCGCCCACATCGCCGATTTCGCCCGCGAGCACGGCATCCACGAGATCTGGATCACCTTGCCGATGAGCGAGCATCGCCTGATGCAGGAGATCGCCTTCTCGCTGCGCAACGACTTCATCGACATCAAGTGGATGCCGAGCGTGCTCGACCTGGACCTGCTCAACCACAACGTCGGCAACTTCCTCGGCATGCCCGCGGTGGAAATGAACAAGCCGCCCTCGCTCGGCGTGCGCGGCACCATCAAGGCCATCTTCGACCGCGGCTTCTCGGCGCTTGTGCTCCTCGCGCTGTCGCCGCTGTTCCTGCTCATTGCCATCCTCATCAAGCGCGACTCGCCGGGCCCGGTCTTCTTCAAGCAGGAGCGCCTCGGCATGGATGGCCGCGTCATCCACGTCTACAAGTTCCGCAGCATGAAGGTGCATAGCGAACATGGCGTCGTCACGCAGGCCACCAAGGGCGACAGCCGCGTGACGCCGATCGGCGCCTTCCTGCGCCGCACCAGCCTGGACGAGCTGCCACAGTTCATCAATGTGCTGAAGGGCGAAATGAGCGTGGTGGGGCCGCGGCCGCATGCCATGGCGCACAACAACCTGTACAAGGAACAGCTGGACTTCTACATGCTGCGCCACCGCGTCAAGCCAGGCATCACCGGCTGGGCGCAGATCAACGGCTATCGCGGCGAGACCGATACCCTGGACAAGATGGCCAAGCGGGTGGAGCACGACATCTTCTATATCCGCAACTGGTCGTTCTGGCTGGACCTGCGCATCATCTTCTGGACCGCATTCCGGGGCTGGGTGGGAAGCAACGCCTACTGAGACCATGGACCACATCCCACGGACCACACCAATACGCAACCAATGATCAAAGTCCTGCATGTGACCGAGTGCCTGGGCGGTGTCGAGACTTACCTCCACCTGCTGGCATCCCATATCAATGCCGAGCACATCAGCTTCCACTTTGCCCTGCCGAAGCAGTGCTCCGTCTCGGCCATTGCCGATGCGCGCAACTTTGGCGTCAGCTACCTCCCGATTCCGCGCAAGCTCGATCCGTTGAACGACCTGAAGGCGGCGCTCAGGCTGCGTGCGCTGGTGAAAGACGTTGCCCCCCAGATCGTGCACCTGCACAGTTCCAAGGCAGGACTGGTGGGCCGGCTGGCATGCATCGGAATGGACGTCCGCGTCGTCTATACACCCCATGCCTACTACTACCTCGGCCTCAGCGGGATCAAGCGCCGCGTGTTCCTGATGGCGGAGCGGTTCCTGCATCGTCTTACGGACGCGGTGCTGGCCACCTCGCCGTCGGAGCGCCATCGCGCCATCCACGACGTCGGGCTGCCCCAGGAACGCGCGCACTCGATCCTGAATGCCGTCGAGCCACGGCCCCTGCCGGTGGCAAGGCGGCTGGCTGCCGGCGTCAAGCGAGTGATCATGGTGGCGCGGATCAGCCCGCAGAAGAACATCCCCATGTTCCTGGACGTGGCCAGACTGTTCCAGGGCCGCCAGGATATCGAATTCATGCTGGTCGGCTACGGCCACTATGAGGATGACCGGGCCACGCTCGATGCACTGCTGCGGGAACGCAACCTGGTGGAGGGCAAGGATGTGACGACCATCGCGTGGATGAGCCGGTCCGATCTGCTGGAGCTGCTGGGTTCCGCCGCAGTGGTAGTGCTGACCTCGCACTACGAGAGCTTCGGCTACGTGCTCGCCGAGGCCAATGCGCTGGCGATCCCGGTGGTCGGCACCGATGTCGATGGCATCAAGGACATCATCGTGGATGGCAGCAACGGCTTCATCGTCCCGGTAGACGATGCACCCTCCATGGCAAGTTCCATTGAAGCCATCGTCGGGGATGACAAACTCTGGCAAACCATGTCCGGGCACGCCGTGACACGCGCAAAGTCCGAGTTCAATATCGTGACGCAGGCCCTGAAGTTCGAGTCCTTTTATTCACGCGAAGTGCTTGCGTAGTGGCCTGACGCCCCATCGATCCTGCTGGTCAGGGCGGCACGGCCCCGCCGGTCCAGCTGACCAGCAGGATCGCTCCGTTGGAGAATTCGCCATTGGCCTGCGGCACCGCCGCGCAAGGCCGTGCCCCGGCGGACTCGCCCAATGCCTTGGCTTTGCAGCCATCCGCCCTTTCGTTGCCGAGTTCTTCGAGCATCAGCGCCCGGCTTTGCGGTCCCCAATAGATGCGATGGACCGCCCCGTCCTTGCGCAGGGACAGGACGAAGCTTCCGTTACGCTCGCGCCAGTAGGCATCCTTCGCACCGGCCAGGACGCCCAGCAAATCGCGCAGCATGGCGATGACAGGCTTTTCCGACCCATCGGCCCGTAGCAGGCCGAAGTTCGCCTCCCGGTCCCACCGCGCGTTGCCCCGGTCGCGCCACGAATAGACGCCCAGCATGGGTACCTGGGAGATGACACCGGAGAGCAACTGCCTGGCGATCAACGCGGCCTGGGTTTCCTCGCTGCGCACCGGAAGGTACGACGCATAGCCCCATTCGCTGACAATCAGCTGGGCGGACGGACGAGCCGAGTTGCGGATCCGGCCGCTCAGTTGCCGATAGTCCTGCAAGAGTGTCTCGGGAGTTGCCCGGTACGGATGGACACTTAATCCCTTGAAGCAGCCCAGGCGCGGATCCGTCAGCAGTCGGGAAAAGGCCAGCTCCGCCACAGGGTTCCCTGGCTTTGGCAGCCGGGCAAGACCGAACAGGTACAGGGATGGCAGCGGACCGCTGTCCTGCTGCGCCAGCGCGTCGCAAATCCTGCCGGCGGTCGAGAGCAGCCGCGAGATCGGTACCGAAGGATGCAGGAAGGTCCGGTTGTCCGGCTCGTTCCACATCTCATACGACAGGTCCGGCCCCTTGTTACGCAGCATGAACCGGGCCGCGAACTCGGCGAAGTTCGCTTCATTGGCATCACTCGAGCCGTCCTCGCCGGCATCGCCCCAGATATACCGTCCGCCGTAAAGCGTGATCAGCATGCGCAGGCCAGCCTGGCGCGCCTGGCTGATGACCTGCGAGTAGCGCGCCGGCGTCAGATGCCCGCGGACCACGTCGGGCCGCACGCCGAATCGCACATGCGAGAAGCCGAGGCTCTTGATCGCGGCGAGGTCGCGGTAGGACACCGTGGCGGGATCGATCTGGACGGCAAAGGCCGGCATCGATGCAACCCGGCTCGAAGCCTGGGGCGGTTCGGCGCGCGCTTGCTGACAAAGCAATGAGCCAGACACCGCCAGACTCGCGGCTAGCGCCAGTGCGCGCGCAAGCGCGCGGCCGGGCGAGGCTGATGCCTTACCGGACGGCATGCCTGCGAAGCACGCCCGTTGCGAGCGCACCGGCCTGGACCAGCGCGATGGCCAGGAACGACACCAGCATGATTTGCGCTGCCACGAGGTAGTCGAGCTGAGGATAGCGCCATGCCCCCAGGCCGATGCCAGCGAGCAGGCCAATGCCTGCGGCAAGGAAGACGGCGCGGGCCATGCCGAAGGATTTCAACAAGGTTCTCAGGCACATCACGACGGCAAACACGACAGGGAACAGGGAAAAGAAGCGCACGTCGAGATCCCCATACGCCGCGCCGAACAGCATGACGACGAGTGCATCGCCAAACAGCAGCAGCAGCACGCTCAGCCCGCCGGCCAGCGCGGCGCCGCCAAGCACGAACAGGACAGACATCCTGGTCAGCGCCATGGCATCATCCTGCCTGAACGAGGCCGCAAACCTCGGCATCAGGTGATAACCGAGCGCCATCAGGACATATTGGGCCGGCAGCAGCACCGTCAGCAGGATCCGGAATTTTGCCGAGTCGGCAAAGTGTCCCAGCGAGCCCAGCAGCACGACCAGGCCCGGGCCGACCAGCCAGCTCATCAGCTGGGCACTCGCGGAACTTGCGCCAAATCCCAGCCACTTGCGCGGGGAAGCGGGCCTGCCGGGGATGATCTCGATGCGCCCATTGCGCCGGATGGCGGCGGCCGCGAGCAATGTGGGGAGCAGGATCGAAGCGGCGAGCATCAGCATCACCGCGGATTCCTTCTGCGCGCTGGACGCCAGGCCGATCATAGCAACGCCGCCACCGATCAGCGTGTGGCAGACCAGCAGCCCGGTATAGCCTCTCGTCTTGGCGCCGACGGTCCTGAGGACCCAGTATGCGGTGTAGCTGGCGAACAGCACGGCCGCCGCCGCGCATGCCGACGTGCTCAGGCCATGCCCGTACAGGTAGAGGATCGAGCCCGCGGTGACCGGGACCACGGTCAGCACCGCGACTTCTATCGAGAAGCGCACGCGGACCTTCATTCCCTCGATCAGCGAGGGCTCGTGAAGGAAGGAGACATAGAAGATATTGATAAACACCACCAGCGACAGCACCACCGCAACCAGGCCATAGCCAGCCACGTCCATTGACCGGGCCAGAGCCACGTTGATGCCGAACTGCACCGCCGTATAGGCGGCCTGCTCGAACACCGCGCCAAGCGCCGACAACATGCGGCGCATTAGCGCGTCTCCTGCAGCGAAGGCGCCGCCTTGAACGCCGACGGGGTTGGCATCGCGGGCTTCTGACTGAACAGGTGGGACAAGCCCTGCGTGATGTCGTAACCCAGCCGCGCCGAGCGCCTGAACTGCGCTGCCCCCAGGGACCGGGCGTACTCCAGCCTTTCAATCAGGTCGTCGGCGCAGGCCGTGTGCCGCACCGCGAAATCGCCGCGCCCGCTCAGCTTGAAGAAGGAAGCGACCTTGTTGTCCCAGACAATGCCAACGGAGGGCACGCCGAAACTGAAGGCGATGATGTTCGCGTGCATGCGGTGGCCGACCATGCTGTGACAGTCCGCAATGATCGATGCAAGTTCCGCCGGGGTTTTCGGCAGGATGAAGTCCACAGCGCCGGCGCCGAGCCGGTCCCTGACAGACACGGCGGCGATATTGTCCTCCTCCGCACCGTTGGTAAACAGGACAACGCGCTGCCCGCTCTGCCTCAGCCTGGTCGCCAGCTCCACGAACATGGCAAGGCCCCGGCCCTGCTCCGATCCGGTGCCGATGTCCGCGTTGTAGTGCAGTGATTCGACATCCGAGACACAGATGCCCACATCCCAGCGCCTTGCGGGCCCCTTGCCCGGATAAAGGGCCGAGCTCAGGATGGCCGGGTCCGGAATGATGGAGACGTCGGAACCAGCGCCTCCGGTGACACCGACGATATTGCGACGGGAACTCTCATCCCTGACGGAAATGAACTGCGGCGCCGCCCGCTCGAAGAACCTGGAGATCAAGTATCTGCCAGCCCTCGACCACTTGCCCGCTACGCCTACCGATACCAGCGCGACCATTGAATTCTTCCGGATGCACCGGGAAAGGAGGTAGAGCTTCAACGGAAAATTGAGGTCCACATCGCACAGGAGCTGGCCGCCCCCGATCACGACGACATCCGCATCGGCCAGCTGTTGGGTCCACCTGGCGCGCCACTGACGCCGGTATTTCGTCCAGATGGCAAGGGTCAGCGCGGGAACCCGTGCCCAACCAGGCAGCCTGGAGAAGATTCGCATCAGGCGTCCCTTCTTCAGCGAGCTTTCACCAAGCTGGGTGCGCCCCGCGATGTCGAGATAACTGATGCGGCAATCCGGCAAGGCCTGATGGATCAGGTGGCCCAGTGTTTCGGCGATCACGGCATCGCCCAGGTTGTCACTGTATGGCACCGCGCATATGACGACGTGCTTCATCTTGATTGGCCGAGGGCAAAGTTAGCAAGGGAATCAGAAACAAGCTGACCGATGTGAGATGGCGGACATAGCTTCCCAGGTCCGGCTCGAATATGAACTGCACCAGGATATGCGCGACAATCAGCGTGGCAAACCAGCGGCGCTTGCGTTGGTCTTCACCCGTCGGCGGCGTCGCGGACAAGCCGCGCACGGCGACGCGGATGATCGCAAAGTGCATCAGCATCATGGCAAGGTCGACCGGCGCGCGGAAGCTGATCACCGGCAAGATGAACATCGCGGCTGCATACAGGTAGTTGACGATGAAATTCACCCCCGAGGTGGGCGGATACAGGTTCCAGATCATCGTCCTGTTGTCGCTGCCGATACTCAATGCGTAATTGTTGGAGATATCCCGGGGCGACTGCAGGATGTACAGGATCTCCGCGGGCGCCACCAGGATCGCGCCTAGCAGGCAGGCCAGCACCACGGCCTTCCATGTCGCTGTCAGCCGCGCCGACGCGCGGATGCCAATCGCGAGCACCACGATCATCGCGTAGTAATTCCGGATGAAGAAGGCATAGCATCCGTAGAGCACGATGATCATCACGACGAGCCCGCGCGACGACACCGCCCTGGACATGCCGCACGCGACCAGAATGATCGACATGGCGATCACGACGGTCTCCTTGCCCGGTGCGAGCAAGTTCAGCAGCATGCAGGGCAGGACGAATGACCAGCGCACAGCCAGCTCCCGCAAGCTCGCGATCCGGCTCGAAGCCACCACAAGATAGGCGACGCCGACACTGGCGGTGACGACGTTCACATGCTCGGGGCCAAAGACGGAGAACACTTTTGCCGTGGCGGCGAATGAATCGTCGAGGTTGGTCGAGCCCGTCACCAGGAATTCCAGCATCTTGTTCGAATCCGTTACCCACTTCTCGGGAAGCGATTCGCGGCCAAAGAAATAGATCGTCAGATAGAGCATGCTCAACAGCATGCTGGCGACGGCGGCCAGCCCACGCTCCGCAAGCACCCAATCGGGATTCAGTTTCGTGGCATGCATTTCGATCTTTTGCTATCGGAGGTTCCCGAACGCCAATGCGCTTCGCCTTTACGACTTCTCGCCTTGGGAGTAGCCGTAGTAGGCATAGCGATAGCGCCCGTATTTGGAACCGTAGCCATAGCGGAAGGCATTGGGATCCAGACCGTTGAAGATCACCCCCTTGACGCTCACGTTTACCTGCCCGAGCTGCTTGGCACACTCCGAGATCTCCCCGATCGAGCTCTTGCCGAAGCGCGTGACCAGGAAGACCGTGCCGCAGCGCTCGGCCAGGATGGCGGCGTCGGCGACAGCCAGCACCGGGGGGGTGTCGATCATGAGCAGGTCATAGCGGTCGCTGAGGCCTTCCAGCAGCTTGACCATGCGCTCGTTGAGCATGAGTTCGGCGGGATTGGGAGGTATCGTCCCCGTGCCGATGAAATCCAGCCCCTGGACGACTTCGCGGTGAATGACCTCTTCCAGCGCAAGCTTGCCGGCCAGCACGTCGGACAAGCCGGGCTCCCGGTCCTTGCCGAAATACTGGTTCAGGTATCCCTTGCGCATATCGGCATCCACCAGCAAGACGCGCTTGCCGCCCGACGCCATCAGGGCCGCCAGGTTGACCGAGACGAAGGACTTGCCCACCCCCGCGGTCGCACCGGTAAGCAGCACGCGATTGTTGGCCGCATCCAGCATGGCAAACTGCAGCGAGGTCCGCAGGCTGCGCAGGCTTTCGACCGATGGCTCGTTCGGGAAGCGATCAGCCAGCAGATACTGGCCCCGCTTGCGCGAATGGATTTCCTTGCTGAGGCTGATCTGGTGCTCGGACTGGGGAACCGTGGCATACACATTGAGACCGGTATGCTCCTCGATATCCTTGGGGTCGGTAATCCCGCCGAACAGCGCGTTGCGGACGAAGGCCGCCACCGCGCCCGCCAGCACGCCAAGCATCGCGGCCAGGACGATCACCAGGGCCTTCTTTGGCTTTACCGGCTCCTCGGGAACCGGCGAGCTGTCCACCAGGCGCACGCTGCCGACCTTGCCGGCCTTGACCAGCTTGAGTTGCTGCATATTGTTCAGCATGCCAACGTAGAGGTCATTGTTGACCTGGACGTCGCGCATCAGGCGCAGGGTGTCCTGCTCCAGATTGGGCAAGGCCTTCACACGGCTGGCGATCGATCCCACCTTGGAGCCGAGCACGGCGATCTGCTGGTCCAGGGCCTGCATGGAAGGATGGCCGGGCGCAAAGCGCGTCAGCAGCTCGGCCCGCTTCTGCTTGAGCTCGAGCAGCGAGGTCTCGGCCGTCACACTCTCCTGCAGGAATGCCTTGCCCTCTTCGCTGAGATTGAAGGTGCCGCGCTCATTGCGCATGGCGTTGTACTTGACTTCGGCGCGCTCGAGCTCGGCCTTCAGTTGCGGCAGCAGATTGCCCAGGAAGGCCAGGGATTTTTCTGCTTCCGCGGCCTTGCGATTGATGTTCTGCGCCACGTACTCGTCGCCGATCTCGTTCAGGATGGCAGCGGTCAGCCTGGCGTCATTGCCTTCGAGCGAGGCACCGATCACGCCGCTCTGCTTGCCCTTCTCCGCGATATTCAGTTGCAGCTGCAACTGCTCCAGCGTCTTCAGGCGGGAATTGCGCACAAGGCTGAAGACAATGCCCGGCTTCGCCTTCAGTGCGCTCACCAGCAGCCGGATCCTGCCGATGCCTTGCTCGGCCTCGACGATTTCCCCCACACGGCCCTCGATGGGCTTGTCAAGACTGCCCTGCTCCAGCCTGTATCGGCCATCGCCCAGGCTCACCAGCACGAAGTTCTCGCCTTGCAGTTCCTCGGGTACGTCGAAGGCGGAAACCGCAATGGATTCCGCACCCCAGGCGTATCCGCCCATGCCGAACAGGCCCGGCTCGGAAAGCCCCTTTGACTGGCTCGCGATCCATGGCCCGACCAGCGGGAAGTACTTCGGCTTGGCATCGATATAGAGACGCAGGTTGTCAACTGCCTTGCCGACGATCATTCGCGAGCGCAGGATCTCGATTTCCGCCGTTGCCTGCGTCTTGACGTCGAACAGCGAGGAGACATCGCCCAGCAGGCCATTTGGACTGTTCTGGCTGTCCTCGACCTGCACCAGGATGTTCGCCTCGTACACCGGCCGCGCCAGGAACGCGTAGGCGCCCCCCAGCGCAAGGATGGCAAGAGCAATCGCCGCGATCAGCCAGCGGCTTGCCACGAGCACGTCGAGATAGCGAACGAGGGCAATCTCTTCCGATTGACTGGGCGCCGCGGCAGGAACGTAAGTGGAATGGTTCATTGGAGGCAGGACAGTATCGGTTTAACCCAGGGCCCGGATACGGGGCACCCAGGATTGCACGCCGCGCTGGATCAACTGCAGCGCGTTCTCGAATGCGGGACGGGACTGGCGATAGGGATCAGGCACATCGAACTTCCCCAGTTCGCCCAGGCGGAAGACCCGCCCCGTGGTAGCGGGGTGCAAGCGCTGAATCTCTTGCCGCTGGGCGCTGTCCATGACGAGTATCAGATCCGCTGCCCTGACCATGACGTGACTGAGTTGCCGGGCCCGATGGCCGGAAATGTCCACGCCCTGATGACTCAGGAGATCCACCGCATTGGGATCGGCAGCCTGTCCGGTAAGCGCCCCCAGCCCGGCGGAGACGACGTCGCCCTCGGGCAATGCCTGCCTGAGCAGGCCCTGTGCCATCGGGCTGCGGCAGATATTGCCAATGCAGACGACGAGTACGGTCTTGATCATTTGACTGCGTTTGCCGTCGAGGTAAAGAAGTTTCCGCTCGGCAGCAGCTGGTTGATCACGCGGCTCCACCGGACCACGCCTGCGGCATCCACATAGACAACGTCTCTCGGCTTCAACTCGAACGCTTCAGCCAGGGCAAAGGCGACAGGGGACTTGCCGTCCAGGTGGAACACCTCGGCCTGCCCATCGGTGCCCTTGCGGATCACATAAAGTTCCTTGGCGTTGGCAGAGTTGGGGTTCATGCCGCCGGCTTCACCAATGGCTTCACTGAGCGTGAGCCGGCCGTTTCGCGGCATCACCGGACTCGGCTTCACGACTTCGCCGGTCACGAATACCTTGCTGTCCTCGCGTTGCTCCACGCGCACGATGTCGCCGTTGCGCAGCAGGATGTTGGCGGGGTCGATGCCTTGCTGCAACAGCGCGGGCAGGCTGACGAAGTAGTTCCTGCCCTCCCGTGAGATACGAATGCGGCTGTTATCGCCGGTCAGGACGTTGACGCCGCCAGCACGGTTGAGCGCTTCGACCAGTGTCATCGGCACATCGTCGATATTCTGCGGGCCAGGGGTCTTGACTTCACCGTCGAGATAGACACGCTTGCTGCGAAAGGCAAGCACGCGTACGGTGACCTGTGGCATGTTGACGACGGGCTTGAGCTGGGTGCTCAGTTGCCCGCGGATCTGATCCGGGGTCTGGCCGAGAACCTTGATCACACCGGCATAGGGAAACTGGATGGTGCCTGCGGGACTGACGACATACCCCGGAATGTTGGCAGCACCGCTGTAGCTCGGGATCTCGTAGGCCGCGCCGATCGAGTAGGTTTGCGTGGGGAATACCAATTCGGGGTGGTCCCACACGACGATCGACAGAATGTCACCAACGCCAACGGTATAGGGCTTTGGAACGTCGTACAGCTCCTCCACCCCGGCGTTCACCGATGGCGTGGCCGCCTTCAGCGTACGCACCAGCGCCGGCGTGATCTGCGTGATCTTGGGCACCGACTCCGGATCTTCCGGATCGAGCGGGCGCTGTGGGTCAAAGCGCATGCCCGGCGCGAGTGCGCAGGAAGCCAGCAATGGAATGATCCCCAGGCACATTGCAGCCCTGCCAAACCTCAATCTGCTTGAAAGCTTTAGCACGTCTCGATGATTCCCTTGTTTGCAAGAAGATCCGCCTTGCCCGCCGTCTCCCTGGCGGGTTGAGCAGCGGCGATTCCGCTGGTTCGACATGGCACCCATGGGTGCTTTTCCGCTTTGTGCATTGCCTGCGGACTTGAACCTGGCGGTGTTGGCTTCGTATTGCACGGCGCGGAGGCGCGCTCTTTTTGCACTGCGTCATTACGCAAATGACCGGCGAAGTTTATGGCCCGTGGGACTACATCTTCAAGGCGCGGCCGGCATTTTTAGCAAGTTTCCGATCCCCCCATCAGAGTGGAAAGGAAAAACGGGAGGGACGACATTGGAGCGGTATCGGGGCCGATTTACGCCTGTCGAGCGGGCCGCTCGCCCTTCTTCCCGCAACTTGCAAAGGCACAAAAAAAGAGGGTGTAGACGCGGGGAAGCGTCTACACCCTTACGGGAGCGGCAACGGGGTCAGTGCTTGCCGGCCTCGATTATTGATGGGCGGCGAACCCCGTCTTACCCCGCTTCGGTAGGCCCCACACCGAGGTGGGGAAAGTTTCGAATGACCAGGCTGACTGACGATCCCGCCGCGCCAACCACGTTTCTGCGCCCATCCTGTCCCAACGCTTGGGGGGTACCGCGGATGGTGCGACGCAGCACAATTCCCGGTGGCACCCCGTTGCCGACTTTAGGGTGTAGGCGATCGATTCCCTGTTGCGCCTACACCCTCTTTCTTTGCCGCCGGACGAAGCGGTCGTGTCAGCCTTATCAAACCTTTAGAAGGGAGCAGCCAGAATGACGAGTCGCGTTACCAAAGCCGTCTTCCCGGTTGCGGGCCTGGGAACCCGCTTCCTGCCCGCCACCAAAGCCAGCCCGAAGGAAATGCTGCCGGTGGTGGACAAGCCGCTGATCCAGTACGCCGTGGAAGAGGCGATGGCCGCCGGCATCACCGAGATGATCTTCGTCACCGGCCGCTCCAAGCGCGCCATCGAGGACCATTTCGACAAGGCGTTCGAACTGGAAGTCGAACTCGAAGCCAAGAACAAGCGTGCGCTGCTGGACGTGGTGCGCTCGATCAAGCCGGCCAACGTCGAGTGCTACTACGTGCGCCAGTCCGAAGCGCTCGGCCTGGGCCACGCGGTGCTGTGCGCGGCCAAGCTGGTCGGCAACACGCCGTTCGCGATCATGCTGGCCGATGACCTGATCGACGGCAACCCGCCGGTGATGAAGCAGATGGTGGACGCCTACAACCACTACAACTGCTCGGTGCTCGGCGTGGAAGAAATCACGCCGGAGCAGAGCCGTTCCTACGGCGTGGTCGATGGCCGCGAGTGGGGCGAAGGCGTGATCAAGGTATCGGGTATTGTCGAGAAACCCGCGCCGGAAGAGGCTCCATCCAACCTCGGCGTGGTCGGCCGCTACATCCTGACGCCGCGCATCTTCGAGCACCTGCGCGAACTGAAGCCCGGCGCCGGCGGCGAGTTCCAGCTGACCGACGCGATCCAGTCGCTGCTGGGCCAGGAGCAGGTGCTGGCTTATCGCTACCAGGGCACGCGCTACGACTGCGGCAGCAAGCTGGGCTACCTGAAGGCAACCGTCGAGTTTGCGCTCAAGCACCAGGAAACCGGCGCAAACTTCCGGAGCTACCTGGAGGCGCGTGGCCATCGTCTGACCGACTGCGTGATTGCCTGAAAAGGGTACCGGAACTTTCACCCCCTCCAAATACCAAGGCAACCAAAGAGGTAGCAGCCCACATGATTGACTGGATCCACCTGGGCAAGGCATTCCTTCTCGGCATCATCGAGGGCCTGACGGAGTTCCTGCCGGTATCAAGCACAGGACACCTGGTTCTGATCGGAGGCTGGATCGACTTCGAGTCCGATGAGACACGCGTGTTCCACGTGGTGATCCAGCTGGGCGCAATCCTGGCCGTCTGCTGGCTGTTCCGCGCCAAGATCATGCACCTGTGCCAGGGAGTCGCCCGGGGAGATCCGGAAGCGCTGCGCTTTGCCACTGCGGTACTGGTCGCCTTCCTGCCGGCAGCAGTCATCGGCGCGCTGTTCATCGGGCCCATCAAGCACCGGCTTTTCGATCCCGCTGTCATCGCGGCGGCATTGATCGTCGGGGGCCTGATCATCCTCTGGGTCGAGCGGCGCAGGGCGGTCCCCCGTATTCGAGCCATCGAGGATTTCGGCTGGAAGCAAGCCATCGGTATCGGCCTGGCGCAGTGCATGGCCATGATTCCCGGAACCTCCCGCTCCGGAGCCACCATCGTCGGAGGAATGCTGTCCGGCGTGTCGCGGCAAGCCGCGACGGAGTTCTCCTTTTTCCTGGCCATTCCCACCATGCTGGGCGCCGCCTCCTACGACGCCATGCGGCACTATCACTTGCTCAGCATGGAGGATCTCTGGGCCATTGCCGCTGGCTTCACTGCCGCCTTCATCTCGGCTCTGTTTGTTGTCAAGGCGATGATCCGCCTGGTAGCGCGACATTCGCTGCGCGTGTTTGCCTGGTATCGCATCGTGCTTGGTCTGCTGATCGCTGTCGTGACTGCCGCCCCCTCACTTTGAGCCGGGCCTGTACGTCAATGCAATGTTCGTTCCGCTACCGGCCCGCCGCACCGTAGCGCAATGCGAACTGCCAGCCCAGTTCGGCCAGCGGCACGGCCTTCCTGCCCGTCTCGACGGCATCGGCCGCGGCGGCGTTGCCCTGGCGGGCGCGCTGGCCGATGCCATGCATGATCGCCGCGAGCCGGAAGAAGTTGTAGGCCAGGTAAAAGTCCCAGTGCTCGAGCGCGTCCGTGCCGTTGCTCTCGCCATACCAGCGCAGGTATGCCGGCTCGTCCGGAATGCCGAGCGCCTGCAGGTCCAGTCCGCCGATGCCGCGCCACAGGTCGGCCGGGATATGCCAGCTCATGCAGTGGTAGGCCAGGTCCGCCAGCGGGTCGCCCAGCGTGGACAGCTCCCAGTCCAGCACGCCCAGCACGCGCGCCTCGGTCGGGTGGAACACCAGGTTGTCCATGCGGTAGTCGCCGTGCACGAGGCAAGTCCGGTCGGCATCGGGAACGTGGTGCGGCAGCCATTCGGCCAGTGCCGCCAGTGCCGGGTTGCCGTCCATGCCGGTATCGCGGCACTGCCCGGACCAGCGTGCGACCTGGCGCGCCACGTAGCCGCCGGTGCGCCCGTAATCCTGCAGGCCGGCGGCGCGGTAGTCCACCCGGTGCAGCGCGCCGATCACGCGGTTCATTTCGCGGTAGTGGGCGGCGCGCTGTTCGCGCGCAACACCCGGCAGCGACTGGTCGTAGATAACGCGGCCCTGCAGGAAGTCCATCACATAGAACGCGCTACCCAGGACAGAGATGTCTTCGCTGTACAGATGGACCCGCGGCACCGGCACGTCGGTGTCGCGCAGCGCCTGCATGACGCGGAACTCACGGTCGATGGCATGCGCCGAGGACAGCAGCTGTCCGGGCGGCCTGGTGCGCAGCACGTACTGCCGCGCGCCGCACGCGATCCGGTAGGTCGGGTTGGACTGGCCGCCCGCCAGGCGCTCCAGCGTCAGCCGGGGCTGCGCGATCAGGCCTTCGCGATGCAGCAGGGCCGCCAGCGCGGCACTGTCAAATCCTGCGTCGGTCCGTACCGCATTGGCTGCTTGCATCGATTCGTTCTCCCTGTGGCCACTTTCAGATCATGCTGCCTTGACCATGTCCTCGACCACCTTCTTGGCGTCGCCGAACACCATCATGGTCTTGTCCATGTAGAACAGCTCGTTGTCCAGACCCGCATAGCCGGCCGCCATCGAGCGCTTGTTGACGATGATGGTCTTGGCCTTGTACGCCTCCAGGATCGGCATCCCGGCGATCGGCGACTTGGGATCGGTCTTGGCCGCCGGGTTGACCACGTCGTTGGCGCCCAGCACCAGCACCACGTCGGCCTGGCCGAACTCGCTGTTGATGTCTTCCATTTCGAAGACCTGGTCGTACGGCACTTCGGCCTCGGCCAGCAGCACGTTCATGTGGCCCGGCATGCGGCCCGCCACCGGGTGGATCGCGTACTTGACGGTCACGCCCTTCTCGGTGAGCAGTTCGGTCAATTCCTTCAGCGCATGCTGCGCGCGTGCCACCGCCAGGCCGTAACCGGGGACGATGATCACGGTCTCTGCATTGCCCATCAGGAACGCGGCATCGTCGGCCGAGCCGGACTTCACGTTGCGCTGCGCCTGCGTGCCGGCGGCCGCGCCGGCCGACGCGTCGCCGCCGAAGCCGCCCAGGATCACGTTGAAGAACGAGCGGTTCATCGCGCGGCACATGATGTACGAGAGGATGGCACCGGACGACCCCACCAGCGAGCCGGCGATGATCAGCATCGGGTTGTTCAGCGAGAAACCGATGCCGGCGGCCGCCCAGCCCGAGTACGAGTTCAGCATCGACACCACCACCGGCATGTCGGCGCCGCCGATCGGGATGATGATCAGCACGCCCAGCACGAAGGCGATCGCCAGCATGATCAGGAACGGCAGCCAGGCCTGCGACATGAAGAAGATGATGCCGAAGCCGACCATCGCCACCGCCAGCAGCAGGTTCAGCCAGTGCTGGCCGGGGAACACCACCGGCGCGCCCTGGAACAGGCGGAACTTGTAGCGCCCGGCCAGCTTGCCGAAGGCGATCACCGAACCGGAGAAGGTGACGGCACCGACGAAGCACCCGATGAACAGCTCGATGCGGTTGCCCAGCGGAATTTCGTTTGAACCGGCTGGCGCGATGCCGAATGCCGCGGGTTCCGCGACCGCCGCCACCGCGATGAACACCGCCGCGAGACCGATCAGCGAGTGCATCGCCGCCACCAGCTCGGGCATCCTGGTCATCTGCACCTTCCTGGCCACGTAGGCGCCGATGCCGCCGCCGACCACCAGCGCCGCCAGGATCAATGCCAGGCCGGTGCCGGTGCCGGCCTCGCCCGCACTCGCGCCCGCCAGCAACTCGTTTTTCAGCTTCAGGATCAGCGCCACCGTGGTCAGCGCCGCCACCAGCATGCCGGCCATGCCGAACGCATTGCCGCGCCGTGCCGTGGTCGGGTGCGACAGGCCTTTCAACGCCTGGATAAAGCACACCGACGCGCCCAGGTAGGACAGCGTCACCAGATTCATCGACAGGCCGTTCATTGCGCCACCTCCAGTTTCCCGCCAGCCTGCGCACTGCCCTCTGGCCGCGCCTTGGGTGCCTTCTTGCGGAACATCTCCAGCATGCGCTGCGTGACCAGGAAGCCGCCGAACACATTGACCGCCGCCAGCGCCACCGCCAGCGTGCCCATGGCCCGGCCGACATTGCCTTCGGTCAGGCCGGCGGCCAGCATCGCGCCGACGATGATGATGGCCGAGATCGCATTGGTCACCGCCATCAGCGGCGTATGCAGTGCGGGCGTGACGGTCCAGACCACGTGGTAGCCCACGTAGATCGCCAGAACAAAGATGATCAGGTTGATCACCGTGTGGCTAACCATTTCCATTTGCTTCTCCTTGAATCATCCGGCCAGCGCCGCTTCCTTGCGTCCCGCCACCAGGCAGGCAGCGACGATGTCGTCGCCGGTGTCGATGGCAAGCTTGCCCTCCTTGTCGAGGATGAGCTTGAGGAAATCCAGCACGTTGCGGGCATAGAGCGCCGAGGCGTCGGCCGCCACCATGCTGGCCAGGTTGGTATG
>NZ_JAGIQB010000066.1:0-24202 GCF_017815025.1 Cupriavidus phytohabitans | reverse complement strand
CATAATAGTCTCAAAAATAGCCGAAACCCAGCGCCGATGCGGGTTCCGGCTATTTGGGAAGTCAAAGTTCGGGCTAGGCGTGGCGGAAGCGGGCTTCATCCCGGCAATTCTGCTTTACCTGACCTACTGGTTTCCGGCATCGCGCCGAAGCAAGGTCACGGCGCTGTTTCTGACCGGCATTCCGATGTCCGGCGTCATCGGCGGCCCGGTGTCTGGGTGGATCATGAGCGCCATGCACGGCTCGCACGGCATGGCTGGATGGCAATGGCTCTTCTTGCTCGAGGGTATCCCCACGGTCCTCGTCGGCGTCATGGCCTACTTCTATCTGGACGACAAGGTCGCGGATGCCAAATGGCTCAGTGCCGACCAGCGCGCGATGATCGAGACGAACCTCGCCGCGGAAAGCAAAGGGCATGCGCTGCATTCCGTCCGGGATGGCCTGACCAACCCCCGCATCCTGCTGCTCAGCCTAATCTACTTCTTCTTCACCATGGGGCTATATGGGGTGAGCTTCTGGCTGCCGACCATCGTCAAGGCCAGTGGCGTCTCGGATCCCCTCGATATTGGCTTGCTGTCCGCAATTCCCTATGCCGCGGCAACGGCTGCGATGATTCTGGTCGGCCAAAGTTCGGATACTCGCGGTGAGCGTCGCTGGCATCTGGCCCTGCCCGGGGCAATCGGTGCGCTCGGCCTGTGCGTCAGCGTGGCATACGCAAACAATACGGCCGTGGCAATGCTGGCACTGACGATCGGCACGATGGGGATCATGACCACCATCTCGCAGTTCTGGACGCTACCCCCGGCGATTCTCGGCGGCGCGGCCGCTGCAGCGGGTATCGCGCTGGCGAATTCGGTGGGCAGCATCTCCGGTGTCATCAGCCCCTACCTCATCGGCTGGGTGCAAACGAACACCGGCACGACGGGCAACGGCGTGCTGGTCCTGGCTGGAAGCCTGGTAATCGGTGGCCTGCTGGTGTTCTCCGTGCCGGCGCGCTTGGTGAATATCGGTAGACGAGGTAACCGCTAACGCCGGCACCAACCTGACTATGCCGTCTGGCGCGTGTCGCCCAGATACTCGTCCAGGCGGCTGGTCAGATTTTCCCTGGCGCGGGTCGTATGCAGATCAGTGAGCTCCGCGGCGCGCACGGCGTCCCCAGCGGCAATGGCTTCGGCGATTGCTTCGTGTTCGTCCCAGATCGTCTTGCGTTGCTGCGCCGAGGATTGCAAGACTGCCCCCATGGCCCGACGCAGATGTACCCAGTAATTCTGTGCGCTCTGTTCCAGGAACGGGTTGCCCGCGGCGCGATAGATGGCGTGATGGAATTCCATGTCCGCATCGATCATGGCTTTCACATCCTTGCCCTGCGTCGCGCGGCGCCCATTCGCAATGATCTTCGGATCGAGCTTGAAGTGCCGCTTCGCGGCGAGCCGGGCCGCCAGCGCATCAAGCGAACCACGGATTTCATAGAGATGGCCGATCGAGACCGCGTCCAGCGGCGTGACAAGTACCCCGCGCCCAGGCGCGTCCTGAACGAAACCATCCTTCTTGAGGATTCTCAGCGCCTGGATGACCGGGGAGCGCGACACCTGCATCTGCTCGGCGATTTCCTCCTGCGTGAGGCGGGTTCCGGGGGCCAGCGTGCCATCGCTGATGGCATCAAGCAGCATCTTGTACACCTCATCCACAAAGTCGGGACGGGATTGAATCTTTGGAAAAGTGGTTGCCATGGCACTGCCCTTTGCACTCTGTATTCAATCCATTTTGGTTGAACGGCGCCCTCCATGCAATGCCATCGTGCCGGCTTCCAACAGGGTCCTTGACTTTGCGGGGCTTTGGCACCAACAATCTGAACTCTGAATACAGAGTTCAGATTTGAAAGTATAGTAAATCGACAGGAACAGACTCATGAAAGTTTTCTACGACAAAGATGCTGATATGTCACTCCTGCGCGACCAACAGGTCGCCGTGATCGGCTATGGCTCCCAGGGCCATGCCCATGCCCTGAACCTGAAGGACAGCGGCATCAACGTTGTCGTCGGGCTGCGCGAGGGGGGCGAGTCCTGGCGAAAGGCTGCCTCTGCAGGCCTGCAGGTCGCCACGATGGAGAAAGCGGCCGCCGCCGCTGACCTTGTCATTCTTCTCATCCCCGACGAGACCATTGGCAGGGTCTATCGGGAGGTCATCGAACCGGCCATGCGTCCAGGCGCGACGCTGGCATTCGCACACGGCTTCAACATCCACTATGGGCAGGTGATACCGCGCACGGACCTCGATGTCGTCATGATCGCGCCCAAGGCGCCGGGTCACACGGTACGCGCGACGTACGCGGAAGGCGGCGGCGTCCCGGGCCTGATCGCCGTCGCGCAAGACCACTCCGGCCGCGCACGGGATATCGCTCTGGCCTATGCCACGGCCATCGGCTGCGGCCGTTCCGGCGTGATCGAAACCAACTTCCGGGAGGAGACCGAGACCGATCTCTTTGGTGAACAGGCGGTGCTATGCGGCGGAACGGTGGAGCTGATCAAGGCCGGATTCGATACGCTGGTGGAAGCGGGCTACGCCCCGGAGATGGCCTACTTCGAGTGCCTGCACGAACTCAAGCTGATCGTCGATCTGATCTACGAGGGCGGCATCGGCACGATGAACTACGGCATTTCCAACAACGCCGAATTTGGTGAATATCTGACCGGCCCGCGCATCGTCACCGATGACACCCGTGCCGCCATGAAGGCCGTGCTCGCATCCATTCAAACGGGCGAGTACGCGAAATCGTTCATCCTCGAGAGCCAGGCCGGAGGCCCGACACTGCAATCCCGCCGGCGGTTGACCGCAGCGCATCCGATCGAGGTTGTTGGCGAAAAGCTGCGCGAGATGATGCCGTGGATTCGCAAGTCTGCCTTGGTCGACAAAGCCAGGAACTGATCACTCAATAAGGGCCCAGATTCAACGTATACCCCAACTTACAAGGCCAAATCTCGCACTTAAACTCTGTATACAGAGTTCAGAACTCAGTAGTCAAAGATCGCCCGACACCCACAGGAGACCCACACCATGACCACCACTCCTTTCGACAAGCATGACGCCGGCAAGACGACCGGAGGCTCTGCAGCCAAAACCAATACGCCCGTCGTCAAGAAGCTGATCCCCTTCGGCGGCTATTACACCAACCGTGTGCCCGACCACGACCCGGAACTGACCGAGACCGGCCCCGGTACGCCGATGGGCGAATACATGCGCCGCTTCTGGCATCCGGTCTGCATGTCGATGGAGTTGACCGACACGCCGCGCTTCCTGAAGATTCTCAACGAGGAACTGGTCGCATTCCGCGACGGCAGCGGTCGCGTGGGCGTGCTGCATGCCCATTGCTGCCACCGCGGCGCATCGCTCGAATACGGCGCGATCCAGGAACGCGGCATCAAGTGCTGCTACCACGGCATGGTGTTCGATGTCGACGGTGCCTGCCTGCATGTGCCCTTCCCCGAAGGCGAGGAGAAGGAAGCGGAGAAATACGCCTGCTCGATCCGTCAGGGCGCGTATAAGGCCATCGAGCGCAACGGCCTGGTGTTCGCTTACATGGGGCCGCCCGAAGAAGAGCCGCCGTTCCCGGAATGGGAGCAGGATTTCACGGTGCTGCCGACGGATGAACTGGTGGCCTACAGCAACTTCCAGCACTGCAACTGGCTCCAGGTGCAGGACAACGCCGCCGATAACTTTCACCCGACCGCGCTGCACGCCGCGAAGAACGTGGTGGGTGGCAAGTTCCAGAGCACAACCTTCGACGAAGTCGGCGCCGCATCGATGGAAGTCGCGCCCGACATGCAGTTCATTCCCGTCCACGGCGGCCGTGGCCTGGCCTGCGCCGGCGCGCGCCGCGTGGACAAGGACAAGATGTTCCTGCGCATCCAGCACCAGGTACTGCCCAATCTCAGCCTGCACGCGTACACGTCGGAGGACGGCTCGCAGAAGAAGCTGTTCAGCCGGTTTCACATCATCCGCTGGACGGTGCCCGTCGACGACGAGAACAGCAAGATGATCGGCTGGCGCGTGATGGGCCCTGGCATCGACACGCGCGGCGTGGGCGACAAGCGCCTGGTCGGCTACGAGAGCATCGACTTTCTCGACGGCCAGGTCGCGATGCGCCGCCCTGAACGCTTCGGCAAGTACACGCTCGAGGACATGCCGCCGATTCCGTCGAATCATCGCGAACGCGAAAACTACAAGAACGCGCAGTACGCACCGGGCGACTATGAAGCCATCATCAGCCAGCGTCCGATCGCCGTGCATTCCCTGGAGAATCCGACCAAGTTCGACGCCGGTCTGTTTGCCTTCCGCAAGATGCTGCGCGATGCCGTGCGCGGCAACAACGCCGCCGCCGCGGCCCAGGGCTTTGCGGAATGGCTGCGAGAGGTCAGCGGCGCCCCGAACAGCTACTGCTCGGGCAACGTCTTCGAGCTGCCTCAGGCCGACACGATGGAGCAAGAGGTCGCCAACCGGCGCCTGCTGGCGCGCAAGGCAGTCGCCATCCTGACCGAGGCCGACAGTCTCAAAGGCGAGGCTCGCGCGGCGTTCGTCAAGGCGAAGTTCGACGAACTGGAGCAAAGCCTCAAGGCTTGAACGAGCCGTTGATTGAAATCGCCGGGCGGCACTGAACCGCCCGGCAGGTGTACCTGGAGACTTGAGGTTCCATATGAACGCCCCCACCAATGAGCGCGAAGCGCTGACCCACCTTGAACTGGTCCTCCGGCAGGTTCGCATGGAAGCCGCCGGGATCAATTCCTACGAATTCGTCGATCCTGACGGAAGCGAGCTGCCCGCCTTCACACCCGGCGCCCACATCGATGTTCACATCGCCCCAGGTGTCATCCGGCAATACTCGTTGTGCAACAGTCCGGAAGAACGCCATCGCTATGTCGTGGCTGTCCTGCGAGATGAGTCAGGACGCGGCGGATCCCGGGGGATGCACGAAACCCTGCGTGTTCCCAACCGGGTCAGGGTGAGCGTGCCTCGCAACAATTTCCCGCTCGCCGAGGGCGCAAGGAAGGTCATTTTGATCGCCGGCGGCATCGGTGTCACCCCGCTTAAGGCCATGGTTCACCAGCTCGAGGCCGAGTGCAGGGATTATGCGTTGCACTATTGCGCCAAAGGCCCCGAGTACGCCGCCTTTGAAGCCGAGCTGCGGGGCATGGCGAGGACTGGCACGGTCCAATGCCACTTTGACGACGGCGATCCAAAGAATGGTCTGGATATTGCGAAGCTGCTCGAGCACCCCGAGCCCGATACCCATATCTACTATTGTGGGCCCGGCGGCTTTATGGAGGCCTGCAAGCAGGCTGCAGCGCACTGGCCACCGGCATCGGTGCACTGCGAACACTTCAAGGCCCCGGTGCAAAAGGCGCCCTGTGAAGGCAATGGTCCCACGGCAGGCTACGCAGTCGAACTGGCTCGCTCGGGCCTGACGCTGACTGTCGCACCGGACCAGAACCTGGCCGAAGTTCTCCAGCAAGCCGGTGCGCCCGTGGAGACTTCGTGCCAATCCGGCCTGTGTGGCACTTGCAAGGTCCGGCACCTTTCAGGTGAAGTCGACCATCAGGATTTCATCCTGGATGATGGCGAGCGTGAAAGCTTCATGACGCCATGCGTATCACGAGGTTGTGGCGGAACCCTTGTCCTGGATGTGTAGTCATGTTCGACGGAGTCCGGCCATGCGAAGCAACAGCAGCACATTCGCACTTGTTCTTCTTTTCTGTGGCCTGGCTTCCGCGGCCGCACCCGTGGTGGACCCCGCACTTGCACGTGCCGCCGATTCGGTGCAGGCGACCATTGAGCTTGCGCTTGACGAGCAGTCCCAACACTGCGACGCCACGAGTTGCACTCGGCTGGCGTTGCTCAAAGTTGCGATGCAGTCTACGGACTGCAAGCCAGTCGTGCCGGCGATCGTCCTGTCAAGCTCACTGTTGGTCTTATGGAAGGGAATGCCCATCGCCGATTGCACGGACTGATTTTCGTCCAACTGTGTATGAAAGTGGTCTCCCAGGTTCACATTGCACCAAAGCCGCTACCGCCCGCAGCGGCCGACCCCAAACTGGGAGCGGCCATTGGAGGTGTGCATTCGATATGGCAGCTTTGGGTCCGAGAACCGTCGTTGCGCCGCAACTTTATCGCCCTATCGCGCCAAGGTAACGTCCGTCTCACGTTCTTTAGACCCCGCAGGATGTGGTCACTGGTAAGA
The DNA here is from genome assembly GCF_017815025.1 of Cupriavidus phytohabitans. NCBI lineage: Bacteria > Pseudomonadati > Pseudomonadota > Betaproteobacteria > Burkholderiales > Burkholderiaceae > Cupriavidus > Cupriavidus phytohabitans. The sequence continues at coordinate 17,972 of NZ_JAGIQB010000066.1, read as the reverse complement.
CGGGCTGACTAAGGATAGCGAGCGCAAGGGGTGAATTCTTACTCGCATCGATACTTGGATATTTGCGCACCGGCTCGCTGTACAGCCTCTGATGCTTGCTGGATCCGAGCCGAATTATGGGTGAGCATTGCTCGCTCGGAATGGGCAACCGCTGCCCGGTAGGACTGGCGCAGCGACGGGCACATGATGTTTGACGCTAGCCGCTCCTGTCCCTTCGGGTCGAAGAATGAGGACGGTTCAGCACGAAACTCTGCGTTTCGTTGGCCGATGGATTTCGTCACGACCTCAGTCTTTGCGTCGTGCTGGCAAGAAGCATCCTGCAACGTGACGTGTCCCGCGGCGCTCCGACATTGATAGATGGTCTGGCTCGCGGCATTCGTGGCCATGGCGAACATCGCGATCGTCAGAAATCTCAGCATGGTAACTTCAGGCACCCGGTGCCCGAACGGCTCGCAGCTTTCGTTCGTTGCCTGGCGTTAACGAACCAACGCCTTCGGTCGACTGAGGCGGGACAACACGGAAGTAGTCGCTGAGAATTGTTTTCAGATCCACGTCCTTTGACGTGTAGCGCATGATCGGAATCCCGGCCGATGCGAGAACGTCATTCTTTTGCTTATCGCGCTTCTGTGCTTTCGCGCTACCGTGCGAGGCGCCGTCCAACTCGATGACATAAAGCGGTCGCATGGTTTTGCGCTCGCAGACGAGGAAGTCGACATACTTCTGAGCGAACAGATTTCTGGCGGCTTGTGACGTTCCCTTGTGCTGCACAAACGCGGACATGGCGACCTGGGGAAGGACGTGGGTGTCCTTGAGCGCGACTGTCAGCCGTTCGTAGAGCTGTATCTCATCCTGCCGCAGGAATGGAGATCTACGAACAAAACGAAATTCCCTGGTGGAGTTCCCGCCTGCCGCTGCAGACTTCAGTATTGACAGGAGAACGATGGCAATTGCCAAGAGGAACACCAGCCCTAGCATCGCTTTCACTTGACCCTCCTGCGCTTATTGTTTGAGCGCGATGCTAAGCGCTGGGGCAAGCTGGCAGCACCCCTCCATAGTGGGGCTGGACCGGCCTCTGTCCCACTTGTGTGGCCAAAGCCGGCTGTCCTTCGGAAGCGGGGCCTTGGTGCTTCGAGTCCGAACGGCGGTTCCGGCTAGGAAGCGACGGCCGCAACAAGCAGCCGGATGCTCGGCCCTTGCCGCGTGCGCCCCGGTGTCGCGCGTCTTCGTGAAAACTGTCGCCGACGGCAGCGCGTGGACTACCTCATCGCGCGTCAAAACGTGCACTGGAGAGGCAGCGTCTCACATGGAATACCGTCACCGTCCCCATCCATTTTCACCGCTGGACAGTTCTTTAGGTAGAAGCGGGCTTCCGCGCAGGAAGCCATCTGGCTACAGTGCTGTTTGCCCTCACAGCGGAATACTGGTTCCGGCGTTGGAGCAATAATCGAAACCGCGATCGGCTGTGGCTCGGCGTCGACCACCACATTTTCCAGCGGCGCGTGAGTCTTGTAATAGATAAAAACGGCCGCGGCGACCGCAATTAGCAGTAAGCTCTTGTACATGTTGACCCCAACCCTGCTTTTTATTATCCACATGCAAGGATGCCACAACAACATCGTCATCGGTCTGCCGTACGATCGATCCTTGTCATCGAGTACGCCAGTCCAGATTTGCGAGGATGATCTGTTCGAAACCGCCCGTCGGCGGTGCCTGTTCGACGATCTCGGTTGCTAACCACTACGTCGTGAAGAAAATTTGAGGTTTGCGCGACGCGAGTGTGAGTCCTCTTTCTCATACTGCAGCATAGACACAGCCACCAGTCCCGTCCGTCCAAACAATACGCTGCGTCGCCACCGGTTGAATCCTCAACAGAACTGGCCGGCTACAAGAAGCCTGGAAGCATCGCTGATTCGTTCGGCGTTGGGCCGACAAGCTATTTCTTTCCTGGATCCTCCGCGGGATTCAGGTAGCTGATGCCCCATGGACCGGTGCCATGAATCTGAATGATGGTTTCTTTGCTGGTGGTGTAGGCGAACATAGGCATTCCCGCGGGCATCATCATGACGCCGCCAGCCGGATAAGCCTTGGCTTTGGCGCGATCGAACGTCTCGCCGATGCCCAAATGGAGCGTCCCGGACAACACGGTGACTCGCTCAAACACGGGATGAGTGTGGGCTGGGATCTTGAAGTTCGGAGGAAGCTTGATCCGCATGGTGAACGGCGCGGCTTGCTTGAGATCACCTTCCAATACCGCCAGTTTGGCGCCAGGTCCGATCGATGGGGCCTCGGTCCACTTGACTTCGGACGGGACGATCGAAATGTGGCCTTCCATAGCGGGCTCCGCTGCCAGAGCGGGGGCCATAATGAGCGCACTCAGCGCGCATGCCGTCGAGGCTTCAATAATTCTAGAATTGCGCATTCTCTACTCCTCTGCACTCGCGTTTCCCCGGTCAACCAGCCACCAGTGCCGGCAATCGCCGGCCTGAGAGCCGCTAACCGGTCCGCGTAAATGCCGCCGCCTGCCTTTAACCCAGCCTGAGCGCGGGCTGAGGCAAAGGACGGATGTAACGCCACGGCAGCAATTTCAGCCTAGCGTGCCGGGTAGCCGGAAGCAAGCAGCGCGGATCCTGATCCGATGAAGCGTCCCTCGCCTTCTTCCGCAAGCCAATAGGCAATCTTCGTAGGACAGTGAATGCCGGGCCGTAGTCGTAAAGGGCATCAAATCCTGCGGCGAGACATCCGATACCACGGTACGCACCGGCGTGTGATTTCTAATGCCATGACCAGGCTCCCTCGGGCTCCCTCGCTAATTGATTCGGTACTCATGAGCGGGCAGTCGAAGGGCTGATTGCGTTGCTGACGCAGTGCGCTGCCACATCGCAGTATCCTACCGCGGTAGATTTCCACCGCCCGACCGGCAACCGTTCCGGGACCGGACCTACAATGAATACGGAGGCAGTACGGCAGGCAAGAGGTGAGCACCACAGCACAATTTTGCGAATCCGGCCCGAAAATCGGAGTGACCACGCTGCTGACCGGCTTGTTATCGACACTTGGACCGCAGCCAGAGGAGCCAAATGCCGAGTGACACGAGCGGGGCCGGTGGCGAACGGCCGACGCGGTTACAGGTCCGTCTTCTTGGTACAGGCGAAATCATCCTGGACGGCCGCTCTCTTCGCGCCTTCAACTCTCTTCGCTTGCAACGGTTTCTGGGGTTGATCGCCTTACGGAGAGACCCCCAGCACCGATCACGACTCGCGTTCGAACTCTGGCCCAACTCCGACGAATGCCAGGCGCGCACCAACCTCAGAAAGCTGCTCCACGACTTTCGTCATTCCCTTCCCGACATCAGTGAGTTCGTCGAGATCGACAACGAGACTGTGCGGTGGATTTCGAGTGGGCCGAGCGAGGTCGACGTGCTCAGGTTCCAGGATGCCATCGCGGCCGGTGATTTCGAGCTCGCCGCACGCCTCTATTCGGGCGATCTTCTCCCTGCTTGTTATGACGACTGGGTCCTGAATGAGCGAGCGAAACTTCGAACTGAGGCGTATCGGGCCCTGGTGCGGCTGACTGAAGTGGCTGCGAGGCACGGCGACCACAAAGCCGCGATCCAGCATACGCAACGCATGATCGACCTGGAGCCGACCGACGAAGCGGCCGTTCGAACTCAGATGGAAGCACATCTCGCGCTTGGCGACAGAGCCGCGGCGCTGCGCTCCTACCACCGGTACGCGGAGGTGCTCGAGCGCGACCTCGCGGTGGCACCAGGCGAGGCGCTCCGGATCATGTACCAACAGCTGCGGGCTGATACCCCCAACCGCGGCGACGTGCGGGGCAAGGACCTACCCGTCGCCGAATCGCCTTTCGTCGGCCGCGACCTTGAATGGAACCAGCTCGTTGAGGCATGGAACACCGTGCAGGAGAGGGGGGCACATCTCGTGTTGGTGACAGGGGAACCGGGGATCGGAAAGTCCCGTCTCGCACTGGAGCTAGGCCGCCGTGTCCGGGCAGAGGGACATATGGTGGCATCGGCTCGCGCATATGAGGCAGCGGGCAGATTGCCGTGGGGTCCCGTCGTCGACCTGCTCCGATCTGATGCTATCCGAAGCCACATCGACACGCTGGACATGGCCTGGAGGGCCGAGCTTTCTCGTCTGCTGCCAGAACTCCGCGACGATTCCCTGCCATCTGAACGAAGCCAGTCGGGCGACCTGGCTCAGCGGCATCGGTTGTTCGATGCTGTGAGCCGTGCCATTGTCGCCGGCGATCGACCGCGCTTGCTGATTATCGACGATCTCCAGTGGTGTGACGCCGAGACCATCGAGTTGATCGGTTTCGTCGTCCGTGCCGGACAGACAGCACCGGTCCTCATCGTCGGCACGGTCCGCTGGGAGGAGATCCCACATCTTCATCCCCTCGTTAAACTCCTCGGCGCCTTGGGCCACGACCAGACGGTCACTACCGTGCCACTCGACCGACTCGATGAAGCCACCACTGCGAGGCTTGCTGCCCAGCTTCGCCTTGGGGACACGATCGATGCGAAACTGGCGGCACGACTCTGGAGCGAGACCGAAGGCAATCCACTCTTTGTCATTGAGGCTCTACGAGCAGGGATCTCTTCTGATGGAAGTCAAGTAGTGCTCACGCAGAGGATGCGGGCGGTGCTGCGCGACCGACTGGGTCAACTCACTGACGGTGCTCGACGACTAGCCGAAGTGGCGGCCGTTATCGGTCGGCCTTTCTCAGTCAGTCTGATGGTCTCGGCCACTGGGATCGCTGAGCACGAGCTTATCGATCACGTCGACGAACTTTGGCGTCGACGGATCATCCGCGATCAGGGGCCCGCGTACGATTTCAGTCATGACAAGCTGCGGGCGGTCGCGCTGGAAATGCTCAGCCCAATGCGTCTACGCCAACTCCACCGGGTTGTCGCCGAGGCGATTGCCGTCGAGCTTCACGGCGACATCGACGCGGCCAGCCCGCAATTAGCCGCACACTACGACCAGGCCGGCATGGCCGAACCGGCCATCAATGCCTACCGCGTCGCGGGGCGCCGAGCGGTGGCTGTGTCGGCCCTCGAAGAAGCGGTCACCATGTTTCAGAGAGCGCTCGCACTGCTCGCCGACCTGCCACCATCTCGCGACCGCGATTCACTCGAACTCGATATCCGGATCGCCCTCGGATCCCCGCTTGTTGCCCTCGACGGTTACGGCTCCATGGGCGCGCACCAACTCTACGAGCGAGCCCTTTCCCTTTGCCGCAAGCTTCACAGACCTGTGGAGCCGCCGATCCTCCGTGGACTCGGCCTCGCACGGCTGCAGGGCTGCCGCTTCGACGATTGCGATGAACTAGCTCAGGCCCTTCTTGTGCATGAGAGTCATGATCCGGTCGCCAGGACAGAGGGCCGATATCTCCTCGGTGTGAGTGCGTTCTGGCGGGGCGATCTGGCCAGGGCGCGTCACTATCTCGATAGCGCTATCGAAGCCTATGATGTATCCCATCGAGACGAGCATCTGGCGTTGTACGCCCAGGATCCGAAGGCGGTTTGCCACGTTCGGCTAGCTCTCGTCGAGCTGTGGACCGGAGATGCCGGCAAGGCTGGCCACACAGCTCGAACGGCACTTAAGATCGCCGCGGATCTCGATCATCCGATGACGTTAGCGTACGTCATCACTTACGCGGCGATTCTCGCGGGCGAATCCGAAGATCTCGCACGCCTCGCCGAGCTCCTCGCAGACGCCGAGGCTCTATGGAAGCGTCTTTCGGAGCGATACCTTATGGTGGTCCTGGAAGCCCTTCGGGGCTGGCAGGAGGCCTGCGCGGGATCGGCTGGCGGCATCGAGAAGATCGTGCGATCGGTGGCGCGCTCGCGTACCGAAGGGGAGACCCTCCACCTGACCTACACACTCCTTCTTCTCGCCCGGGCTCGCGGCTTGGTTGGCGAGTACCGTCAGGGACGAGCCGCCACACGCGAGGGGCTCTCGTGGTCACACAGATGGAACCAGCGTTATCTCGAGGCCGAGCTGTGGCGAGTCGACGGTGAGCTGGCTTATCGCACCGGGGAAACCGAGGCCGCTGCCGCTTCTCTGCGCAGCGCCGTCGAGACCGCCCGCGCTCAAGGGGCAGGCTGGATGGAGCTTCGGGCGCTCCACGCCATCGCCAGGCGATTTCCCGATCAGACGCTGCGTAAGCAACTTGGGGACCTCATCGAGATTCTCCCCTCAGGCCATGATCTCCCGGCGTTCCGGGCAGCCACTGGCTTCCTGAGCGAGCCTGGTTGAGAGGGAACGCTTTTGGAACGCCCCAGGGTCTACCCTTTGCGCATCCTTGGTGAAGCCGATGCAGAGGAGCGCCCAATTAGCGCCACGATTAAGGCATTGACCGAAGCGATATGAGGCAGAACATCGGTTCAGAAAAGGGCACTGTGCACGTCTTTCATCCAATCAGGAGGGCAGACGAAATGAGTGATCAATGGCTTTTCAAGAGTGAAACTTATGACAACTGCAATTGCGCTGTGAATTGCGGTTGCCAGTTCAACTTGCCGAGCACAAACGGCTATTGTCAGTCGGCCTTCGTCGGTAAAATCATTGAAGGCCATTTCAACGATACGCCGCTGGTTGGGCTGAATTGGGCGGCGCTGTACAAGTGGCCTGGCGAGATCAAGGATGGAAACGGGAAACGCCAGATCGTTATTGATGAACGTGCAGATAACGCTCAACGGGTAGCGCTGGAAACAATTATTTCGGGTGGCGCATGCGAACCATTGAGCAATCATTTTTCCGTATTCGCAACCACATGCTCGGAATTTTGCGAGACATTGTTCTTACCGATAGAACTCGAGACGAACCTGGAACTAAGAACTGCAAACGTTGATATACCAGGCATCATGACGAGCAGCGGCAGACCAATAATCAACGAATTTACTGGTCAACCGTTCCACATTGCGTTGGCACGCCCTAGCGGCAGTTTCGAGTTCACCTATGCAGAGATAGGACAAGGGACGACCTCGGTGAAAGGTGATATGGAGATGGCGTTCGAGGATTCATGGGCGCATTTTTGCGTTCATCACTTCAATCAGGATGGGCTGGTCCGCGAAAGACCAAGACTCACGGCATGGCTTGGTATGTGACGTCCCGAAGAGGCCGGTTTCGAGGTGAGACAGACACGCCATATCCGTAATTCGACGAACATGCTCGGGTGAAAAGTGAGAACGGTACCCATCGACGCCACACTTGAGGCAGCGGTCAGGCGCGATCGCTTGGTCGTCGTTAGCGCGCTTACTGCGGTTATCGTTCTGTCGTGGGCATATCTGCTAGCCGGCGCCGGCATGGTAATGGTGGCGCCGGCAGTGTGGACGCTCGGCTACGCATTCCTGATGTTTTTCATGTGGTGTGTCATGATGGTGGCGATGATGCTGCCCAGCGCGGCGCCGATGATTCTTCTGTTTGCAACGATCAATCGCAAGCAGCGCGACACCACCCGTCCCTATGTCGCGACAAGCATTTTCGCAATGGGCTATCTTGCCGCCTGGGCTGGCTTCAGCTTGGTCGCGGTGGTCCTGCAGTGGGGCTTCCAGCGGACAGGTATCCTTTCACCGACCCTCGTCGCCGCCAATGCGACCTTCAGCGGCCTTCTGCTACTCGCCGCCGGCATTTACCAATTCACCCCGATCAAGCATGCCTGCCTTCGCCAGTGCCGATCGCCGCTTGCATTTCTTAGTACCCATTGGCGGCGCGGTGCCCTTGGAGCGCTGCGCATGGGTCTTTTGCACGGTGCTTTCTGCGTCGGATGCTGCTGGTTCCTGATGGGGCTAATGTTTTTCGGCGGGGTGATGAGCCTCTACTGGATTGCGGGACTCGCACTATTCGTACTGTGCGAAAAGACTGTCCCTGCGGGGCACTGTCTCGGCTACGCAAGCGGCGTCGCTTTGCTCGCCGGGGGGGCCGGGATGCTGGCGCTCGCGTTCTGAGGTGGCATGCAGGAGACGCCGAGCCAGGCCATCAGTTGACGCGGACGCTCAAAGGAGACCGCGACAAAGCAATGGGGTGGACGCTCCCACTCGAACGGCATCGGTATGCCAAAGTGGAGTTGCATGCCACCCTTTCACGGAGGGTTAAAGCGTCTGCACTCAAAAATCCTCTTTGAAATCGCTGGACTACGTACCAAGACGGTGTTCGCTCCGCCGGGATCATTTGAATGTTAATTATGCTAACTTACTGAAACAGGTACTCTACTTGTGGGCCGTCCGACGCGCCTCCGACAGTTTCATATTTGTAATTCAGTATAAATTAACTGAGACTTAAAATAATTTCATGAATTCAACCCATTGACGGTCCATGCGTCGCAACCTATAGGAATAATGAACGAGGCAATAAATTTTCGACGAAAGCATTAGTCCATCTCATCTCCACCGTTTGTGAGAAGCTACTTCTGGTTGGAGATATCAATGACTTGACAAACCTGAGGAGGCGCGAGTATCTGTTGATATCCTCGATGAAAGCGGCAAGCCTCTGCTCCAATTGGAACAACCAGAATTGGAACAACCAGATTGTCGCGGTATGTAAGACGGAGCAGCTATGCCCGATCTCGACTATCCAGAGCGCCCCAAAGCCTCTCCGTGTGGCGGCTTCCTCACGAGGAGCCGCGGAGGTCAAAGCGGCAATTTCGAAGTCGTCATCCCTTGGCCAGATGGCGGGTTAGCTCACTTCTGGCGGGACAATGACGATCCTGCCAAGACTTGGCACGGTCCAACGATCTTCGGCAGAGGCAGGTATCAGGGGGCGTCTGTAATCGAGTCGGACTTTCGTACGTTTGATGCCCGCTTGGGAAACCTCGAGGTAGTTGCAGTAGCCGAAAACGGTGACGCCGAGCACTGGTGGCGAGAGAATGGCGGAACATTTAGATGGAGCCAGGCGCCCACGGTCGTCCCCGGTGCGTCGCAGGGTGTCCCGGCGCTTGCTTACTCCGGCGCACGCTTCAAGGGATCCGGCTTCTTCTTCGATCTTGATGCGCATGGTCCGAGTGAGTTCTTCGTCGTGATCCCCTCGAAAGGTGGCGGGTTCAACATGTTCCGGCGCCGGAACGACGAGCTTCCCAATCCTTTCGGCTCGGGATCCACATTGCCGAACGGATGGGAGCAGATCAGTAGTCCTCCGGTATTCAGCTCCATTTCCAGCGCCATCCTCCGCGACAGGGACTTCGTCGGGTTGGGACTTGCCCTCACAACGCTGAAGAACATCACCACGTTTGCAGGTTGGAAAGCGATGCGGGAGGGGGTCGAGTTCGACATCGTCTCGGGAGACATTCTGGTATGCGGCGGCTCCAGCGAAGGAGCCCTGAGCATACTTGAATGGTCATACACCCGAAACCGACCGGGCGAAGTTAGCGGGCAGCTTTGGATTGACGCCACGTCGCTAACACTTCCCACCCCACTGGGACACGAGCTACGTCCATTTCGTGGCCGTCCAGCCATCATCCAAGCCGACTACGGCCTAGATGAAATCGGAGAGATCGGAGGGTTCTTCGGCGACGATGCCGAGTATGGCAATCTCGAGGTAGTGGCTCCTGCAAAGGCGGGTGGACTTCTCCACTTCTGGCGCGACAACGGCGACCACGGAGACACCCCCATATTGGACAATGGGTGGTCGTTCGGGACCAAATTCGGTGAGGCCATCTACGATGAGGTATCGATGATCCAGAGCCGCTTCGGCACGGGCGAAAACGGCAATCTCGAGGTCATTGCGCGTCGTCACAATCAACGCGGCTTCGACTTCTTCTGGCGGGAGGATTCTGATCGGGTTTGGCGCGGGCCAATCGCCGTCGTTGGCGAGATACTCGGGACCGTGCAGCAGCCATTGATTGTTGAAGACATCCTGCATGCGCTGGCCGGTGTGGGCGTCAAATTTAGCGTCCCTGAGGCAGATCTGAGAGATTGGCTCGCCAACCCCGAGTTCACGCCCTACCCGTCAATTTCAAGCGTCCTTCTCGAAACACTTGCCGGCCACAAGCTGAAGCGCGATATCGATCTCGATGTCGTGGTATTCAACTACGAGCATTCACCCGGCGAGCCCTCGCCCCGCAAGATCGAGGAGGTTGATGTCAGTGTGCTTAAAGCAGCGATCCTTGAGAGTTACAATTCTCGATACGGCACAAATGAAGCAGATCTGTCTCGAATTGCGTTGCCGCTAAGACTGTAAATCTGGTTCGTCGGGACTATTAGCGGGTGCCTTCATTTCCGGGCTCGTCGGGGAAATCTATGGGTGGTTTTCTTGGCCTGACTACGGTTCTTGAATCCGCATGAGGTAGCGATAGAGCTTGCGCGAAGTGGTATCGAAAGCCTTCTGCTCGGTCTCCGTGATGCGTGGCCAGATGAGCGGTCCACCCTCGTCGTCAATCATTTGCAAAAGCGGAGTTTCGGTGACAAGGCTCACCAAGTCGGAATCTTCATGGCGGCGACGAATGATTTCGCCGCCGAGCATCCAGAGATGCTCGCGATGACGGCGCCGGGTCTTGTCGGTGATTGACGAACAGGTCGCGCACGCAGTCGCTCATCGTCTTTACCCGCGGCAGAGCCTCAGGGCAAATGGCGTCGTGTCTCAGCGCTGCTGATGTCTTCCAAGTGCCGGAATGCCGGCGCGATCTTGTCGCAGTCCAGTGCATCGACGCCATACTGCTCGAAGAACACCCGCCACTCGCGCACAACAGCCCAAATCCCCGCTATCAGCTCTGCGGCGCGCGCGGTGCTGATCGAGAACCGCTGGCAGCCAGCCAGGGCGTTGTCGATCGTTGCGCTGCGTCCTTGCGGCCCGATCTCGAGGTGCAACAGGCGTTCGGTAGCGTGGGAAGGCCGTGGCAACACGTCGTAGAGCGGGCTCAGGCGCCAGCCGGGCAGCCGCGGATCCCAGATGAACCCATGATTGCGCAGGTGGTCATCGTCGTTGGTCACGAAGATGTTGAACACCATGCGTCTGAACAGCTCTTCGTTGTCCGCGCGAACGACTGCCGTATGGCAGTATCTACGGATCGCCGCGGCCAGATCGGAGTAGGCCTTTGTGCGCGATTCAGTCTCATCGCACCCGATCAGGGTCAGGCCGCTGACAAAGCCCATGCGGCGCTCCGTTCTGTTTGCGGCCGGCGCCAGCAGGAGATCCGTGTTCGCCTGCGGCATTTCCCCACGCTCAAGCCAGTACCGGTCAAACCGGCGGATCATCATGACGCGGCGATCGCCCAGCAAGCGTGCCTCCACCGCAGGGACATTCAGCCCGCAAGCCTTGGCCAGCAGCAACGACGCCGTCTCGATGAGGGGAACGTCGAAGGAGTCGGTCTTGCTGGAGAACTTGGCCAGGACCAGGTGACCGGCGTCATCCCGGATGGTAGCTTTCGGCCGAGCGCCACCCAGCGCGGTGCCCTGCACGAAGATCAATTCGAGGTTGGCCGGGACAGGCAGGCCCTCTTCGATACGCTCTGCGGCCTCCATGAGGTACTCGATCGCGTGGATGCTGCCTACCGTGCTCGTAGGAGGCGTGTTGATGTCCGCGCGAATGTCCAGTGCACCCACGCGATCGCTACCCGCATGCAGCAGGTACTGCGACTCCGGCAGGCTGTTCGCCGGCACCTTGAGCTTGGCTGCAATCACCCGGCGCCCCCACGAATCCGGCGCCGCGTCGCGTATACCACCGAAGCCCGTCAGCTCGTTCACGGGCAGCAGGCGCCGGCCCTTCACCGGCTCCCGGTGGATGCCGAGGCTCACGGGATCAACTTCGATCGCATCCGGACGATCCAGATATCGGAGGCCGTAGGCAAAGCTCGAGGCCAGCAGCGCAGCGCCCTCCTCCGTCATGGTGAGCTGGCCACAAGGCGCCCAGCCTTCGCCCAAGTAGGCGAAGATCATTAGCTGCTGGTCTTTTACCATCTGAGTATCGTCAGAAGTCGAGGCTCTTGAGCTCCGCGGCGGACAAATCCCGGACGCGCCGAGTTGCTTCGCGCGACTGCAGCGCCTTGAGTGCGGGATCGGACTCCGCCAGAAGGCTCGCGAGGGTTGCCCCTGGAGAGATAGCGTCCAGATAGCGGAGCATCTGGCCGAATGCGAGGCCTGGATCCCCCTTCTCGATTCGATAAGCCGTGTTGCGAGAAAGCCCCGCACGGACGGCAGCATCGGCTTGCTTGATGTGGCGAGCCTGACGTAACCGGGCCAGCATCCTGCCAACTTCGGCCGCTTGCTGCGCCAGCTGTGGAGAGAGAACGGAGGACTGGGAAACCTTCATGTTCGAAAAATCGCTCGCAAAACACCTATTGCTCGATTTCACGAACATTATACACGAATCGCTCACAGCCTAAGATATGATCGTAAAATCGAGCATTCACTGAATAATGCTCGATTTTAGAGATCTGGAACGTATGAGATCGTCTCCGTGTCGATCCCATTCGCCTTGCGAAGACCGGAAAGCAGCGCTGTGGATTGCCTCGAAGGCGTCGCTCTTGAATCGTTTAACAGACACGACAAATCTCCGGTAATTGTCCCGGTCCTTTTTGGCGAACAAGAACGTGAATATCCCTCGAAGCTCAGAGACGTGGGGGGCATGGGGCACGTTCATTGTGGAAGGGAAGCCAGCAGGAAGGCGGCCCTTCGCTTCTTTCACTATGGTGAAATTATACGTGGGACCGGATGACGGCCACATGCGAACACGATCCGCCAAGTCGAGAATGCTGCGGGACTGGCGCCTGTCTGCTGGCACGGCTAAGCTGTCGGCTCACATCGGCGGCTCACCTCAGAAGCATCGTAATGCGAAGACAGTGCACAAGACATGGACATCACCGCCGGCAGGCATACCCGGACGACTGGTCGATCCGATAATTCGGTCGGCCCCGACGCAAACGGAGATTCGCCCGGTCCCACCTAAGCTGCAGGGCCTGCTGCTTGATGCCGCAGCCGCTTTCCTCAACCTGCGGATCCAGCGCCGGCAGCAACATTGTGCTTGGGACGGACGCCCTTGGCTGCCGACATGCTCGCACCACACCTGACGCCCGGCGGACACCTGCTGGCGGTGCCGGAGGACGCCGCGCCAATCTTGGCAGAAGAAACGCGGCTGCGGCTGGGGAATTCCTTTGCCCTTGGCTCAGGGCATGGCCTGCTGCATCTGGGCGCGGCGGAAATCGGCCGCATTTTGCCCCCCGCATGGGCCTGGTGGCGTGATTTTGCCGCGCGCCATGTCACCGCCTTGTGCGCTACGCCCGAAGGCGGGGAAATCGCGGTCGCCACGCCTGCTGCCCAGGATCTTGATGCCCTGATCGCCGATGCGCCGCCGATGATGGGCGGCGAGTATCTCACGCCCGATGTGCTGGCCACGCTCTGGGGCGAGATGGATACAGCCTTGCACCAGGAACTGGCGGCCGCAAACGTCCCGCTTCAGGATTTCCTCAAGAAGCACCACCCGGCCTGGAATCTCGTCGGCCGTGTGCATTTCAACCTCGCTGAGAACCGCAAGGACCCGGAGTCACCGTTCGCTTTCCTTGCGACGTACACCTCGCGCCTGTCGGCGCTTGGCAAAGCGCAACATCAGCCACTGTCGCAAGCCCTCGCGGAATTTTCAGGAGCCAGGAACAAGGCGCAACTGCTGTCGTTACTGCTGCCGGTACAGCGCGCCGCGGAACACTGCGATTGGCTTCGCGAGATGGTAGATAACGGCGAGATATACCATCCGCTGCGCTGGACGCCGCTCGATGCCTATCGCTTTCTCTCGGACCTGTCCCAACTCGAAGCGGCCGGGATTGTCGTACGCACGCCAGGCGTCTGGCACGCGGGCCGCCCTGCCCGTCCCGTTGTGAAAGCCAGCGTCGGCGCACGACCGCCTTCGCTCCTGGGCAAGGACGCGTTGCTCGATTTCAACATGGAGGTCTCCCTCGACGGCGAGCGTCTCAGCGCCGCCGAGGTCAGGGATCTGCTCAAAGGCGCCGACGGCTTGCAACTCATCCGGGGACGCTGGGTCGAGGTGGACAAGAAGAAGCTCGGTCGCCTCCTGAAGCGATTCGAGGCCATGGAACAGGCGGCGCAAGCCGGACTGCCCTTTAATGAGGCCCTGCGCCTTCTGGCGGGTGTTTCGCTCGACGAGAGCGCCGAGCCCGCTGACCGCGACTGGTCGCAGCTGGTGGCAGGGCCCTGGCTGGCCGACATCCTGCAGGAATTGCGTCAGCCCGAGGGGTTGGCGCAGATCAGCCCGGGACCGGAACTCAAGGCCAACTTGCGGCCCTACCAACAGGCTGGCGTGCGGTGGTTGTACCTGCTCACCCGGCTCGGACTGGGCGCTTGCCTGGCGGATGATATGGGCCTGGGCAAGACCATGCAGGTACTCTCGCTACTGCTCGTGCTGAAGCGCGAAAGCGCCGAGGTGCGGCCCAGTCTGCTGGTCGCCCCGGCATCGCTGCTCGCCAACTGGGCGGCAGAGGCCGAGCGCTTTGCCCCAAGCTTGCGCCTCCTGATCGCCCATCCGTCGGTCATGCCGGCAGCCGAATCGCGTGCGCTGGACCCCGCCCGGCTCGCAGACACCGATCTCGTCATCACCAGCTTTGGCTCGCTGCTGCGCCAGCCGGTATTGGGCACCATCCCATGGCGCCTTGCCATTGTCGATGAAGCCCAGGCGATCAAGAACCCGGGTGCCAGGCAAACGCGACAGGTCAAGCAACTCCAGGCACAATCGTGCATCGCGCTGACTGGAACCCCCGTGGAAAACCGTCTGTCCGACCTGTGGTCCATTTTCGATTTCACCCACCCCGGTTTGCTGGGCTCCGACAAAGTCTTTGCCAACTTTACCAGGCGGCTGGCGCAGGCCGAGCACTTCGGTCCGCTGCGAACGCTGGTACGGCCCTACATCCTGCGCCGCCTGAAGACCGACAAGCGGGTCATCGACGATCTGCCGGACAAGACCGAACTCAAGGCCTGGTGCCACCTGAGCCCGAGCCAGGCGGCACTTTACCAGCGTGCAGTGAAGGATCTCGCCACCGCGCTTGAAGATGCCGAAGGCATTGGTCGCAAGGGTGTCGTGCTGAGCTTCCTGATGCGCTTCAAACAGATCTGCAACCATCCGTCGCAGTGGTTGGGCGACGGGGCCTGGCAGGCGGAAGACAGCGGCAAGTTCGCCCGCCTGCGCCAACTGGCCGAGGTCATTGCCGCCAAGCAGGAAAAGGTGCTGGTCTTCACCCAGTTCCGCGAGACCACTGAGCCACTGGCAGCATTTCTGGGGTCGATCTTTGGCCGCGAAGGTCTGGTGCTCCATGGCGGCACCCCGGTCGCCAAGCGCCGCGAACTGGTCAAGCGATTTCAGGAAGATGAGTTGATCCCCTTCTTCGTGCTTTCGCTCAAGGCCGGTGGGGCCGGTCTGAATCTCACCGCCGCTTCGCATGTGATCCACTACGACCGCTGGTGGAATCCCGCCGTGGAAAACCAGGCGACTGATCGCGCATTTCGTATCGGCCAGAAGAGGAATGTCCTTGTGCATAAGTTTATCTGCCGTGGCACGGTCGAGGACCGTATTGACCAGTTGATCGAAGCAAAGCAGCAATTGGTGAAGGATGTGCTGGAGGGAGGCGCAGAACTCCTGCTCACCGAGATGAGCGATCGCGAATTGCTCGACCTCGTCAAGCTCGACGTCCATGCCGCGCAAGAAACCTGACGTCAGAGGAACCGCAGTGGGTTACGGTTACGGGGATTGGAAGCCCTATGTGTCTGCCGCCGAGCGCAGAAAAAAGGCGGAACTGGCCACCGCGACAGCGAAGAAGGCTGGTGCGGCCCTGTCGCCTATCGTGGCGTATCGCGGTGCCATTGCCAAGACCTTCTGGGGCAAGGCCTGGTGCGACAACCTGGAAGGCTACAGCGACTATGCCAACCGCCTGCCGCGCGGCCGTACCTACGTACGCAACGGTTCCGTGATCGACCTTCAGATTACGGGAGGCGAAGTCCGCGCACAGGTCATGGGTTCAAGCCTCTACACGGTTGCTGTGACTGTGACGGCGTGTCCTGCAAAGCAATGGCGAGCGATCAGCGCCGATTGCGCGGGGTCAATCGATTCGATCGTGGAACTATTGCAGGGCAAGCTCTCGACAGCCGTGATGGAGCGCATCTGCAAACCTGGCACCGGGCTGTTCCCGATGCCTAAAGAAATCAGGTTCAGTTGCAGTTGTCCGGACTGGGCGTCAATGTGCAAGCACGTTGCTGCGGTACTCTATGGGGTCGGTGCGCGGCTCGACCAACAGCCGGAATTGCTCTTCGCCCTGCGCCGTGTCGAGGCCAATGACCTCGTCAGGCAGGCCAGCGCTGGCCTGCCCAAATCCACCAAACGATCCACTACCAGCAAGGTGCTAGACAGCTCGCTCGTGGCCGACGTGTTTGGCATCGAGATGGTCGACGCTTTTGCACCGCCGAAGTCTACTGCCGGACGTAACAAGGCACCGGCAGGAAAGGCGCCCGCGAAGAAGGCGACCAGATCGGCTGCCTCGAAAACTCCCAAGCCACCCGCGAACGCAGAGACTGCGGCGAACAATAAATCGGTAACAAGGAAGACAGCAGTCAAGTCATCTGCTGCGCCACGCAAATCGACATCTGGCAACGTTGTTGCCGGTAAAGCGGACGTGGCAAAAAACTCGCCTGCAATCCCGAAAGAGACTGCAACGAAGCCGCGCACCAGTACTCGATCGGTGAAAGGTTCATCCCGTTAAACCCCGATTTGAGCTCGCATGGTTACGCGGGACGGGCGGGTGAACGCCGGTATCTGGTGAGGTCGAGCCTCGGTGGACGTACCCGGTTCGCGATTTCCACAATCCAAGAGAGGCTGTGCGTCGAGAGCGCGAGCAGTTCGAACGATTCGCGCAAGCCTGGATGGACACGCGGCCGTTCTGGCTGGAGATGTGCAACGGGCCTTGTCTGATGATGCGCTGCGCAACTGGATGCGTGTCCAGAAGAAACTGGAGATTGCCCGGACATGTCCGCAGCCCGCTGCCTGGCCAACCCGTGTCGGCTCGGTGATGCTGGCGGGCGGCGCCCAGTACCGACGCGTCATGCGCGCCGCGCTGGCCCGGCCGGTACGGTCCCCAAATGCCTGCCCTGCAGGAAACCACTGGTGGCATCGGCATGCAGCGGTCGCAACTCGGCGCTTTCCTCGACCGGTTGAAGCCGGCGTTCCGTGATCAAATCGGCCAGCAAGCCAACGGCACACCGCTCTATCGCGCGTACGGGCGGATCGCGGACATGCTGGACGCCGCCTCCCCTCGCTACGCCTGCACCCGCGCAAGACTCGCCGCCCGCCGCAACCGTTATGGGCGACCGCGGCTCTGACCCCCTTATTTGCAAGCGATATCCGCCGCGAAGCGGTGGCAGGTGTGTGAGATGGGGCAAATTCAGTATATAACAGGGGCATGACGCAAATGGACTCCCTCTGGTTCAGCAACCCAACCCAGGCGTACCAGGACTGGCAGGCTCGCGAAGCGGCCGGCGCTGATCGCCGCCCCTTCTCGGCGCGCTCGATCATCCAGCATCAGGCGATGTTCGAGCATTTTCGTCGGCACCTGCTGGCACGAGGCACGACCATTGCCTCATTTGGCACGGCCGACGTCGACGCGCTCTGGCAAACCCCCAATGGCCGCACATACTCCCAGGCCACCCGCATGCGCTATGTGAAGCTGCTGGATCGGCTGTGCCGACATCTGGTCTTCGCCGGCGTACGGCAGGACAACCCTGCCGCTACGCTGCTCACAGCTGAACGCTGGCCAGACCAGGAGCCAACGCCTCAGTTCCTCACCGAAGCTGAGGATGGGCGGCTGCAGGCGTATCTCAAATTGCCTCCTGACGATCTGGCCAGTTTGCGCAGCCAGGCAATCGTCGCGGCATTCCTCGGCACCGGCATCACCGCGGCGGAAGCGCGCGCGGCCCATTGTGCGGATCTGAGGCTGGACGCGACCCCACCCTACCTCGTCGTGCGGGCACA
>NZ_JAGIQB010000065.1:0-26369 GCF_017815025.1 Cupriavidus phytohabitans | reverse complement strand
CGGTCCAGGCTGCCCGACACGGTGGCCACGCCCTTCTGCACGGCGGCGTCGCTGATGTCGACCATCACCACGTTCAGTCCCACTACCGCGCAGGCCTGGGCGATGCCATTGCCCATGGTGCCGGCACCGACGATGCCTACTGTCCTGATTGCCATCTTCTCTTCCTCTGTCTGCTGGTTGCTTGCTGGATGCTTATGGATGTCTGGTTTCAGTCCGCCTGCTTGCCCAGCGCGGCGATGATGCGTTCGGCATGCCCCTTGAGCACTTCCGGCTCCTGCATGTCGCGCGCGTGGCCGCGCAGCGCCTGGTCGTTGTAGCGCGGCACGATGTGGAAATGGATGTGCGGCACGGTCTGGCCCGCCGCTGCGCCGTTGAACTGGCCGATCGAGATGCCGTCGGGGCTGAAGGCGGCGCGCACCGCGCGCGCCACGCGCTGGGTGGCCACGATGGCCGCCTGTGCGCCGTGCTCCGACAGGTCGAAGAGATTGGCCGCGGCTTCCTTGGGCACCACCAGCGTATGGCCATCGGCCTGCGGCATGATGTCCATGAAAGCGATGGTGTCGTCGTCCTCGTACACCTTGATGCACGGCATCTCGCCACGCAGGATCTTCGCAAAGATATTGTTCGGGTTGTACTGGCTGTCCATGGTCTTGTCTTGCGGTTGTCTCGGGATTTGTTGCCGCCAGCGCTATGTTGCGCTTGCTGCGCAGTTACGGTGCGGCGCAGCATTCGAGTGTAACGCAGGGCGGCCCTTCACTGCGGCCGCCCTGCGCGATTACCGGTCAGCGCGTGAATCCGGGTCTACATATTGCGCCGGTACTGCCCGCCCACCTCGAACAGGGCGTGCGTGATCTGCCCCAGCGAGCAGACCCGCACCGCGTCCATCAGCACCGCAAACACGTTCTGGTTGTCGATCACGGCCTGGCGCAGCCGCTGCAGCATCGCCGGGGCTTCGTCGGCATGGGCTTGCTGGAAGGACTGCAAGCGGTCGAGCTGGCTCTGCTTCTCGGCCTCGCTGGAGCGCGCCAGCTCCAGCTTCTGCGGGACCGGGTCGCCATCCGGATTGCGGAAGGTGTTCACGCCGATGAGCGGCAGTGTGCCGTCGTGCTTGAGCTGCTCGTAGTAGAGCGACTCTTCCTGGATCTTGCCGCGCTGGTAGCCGGTCTCCATTGCGCCCAGCACGCCGCCGCGCTCGGCGATGCGCTCGAACTCCTGCAGCACCGCTTCTTCCACCAGGTCGGTCAGTTCCTCGATCAGGAAGCTGCCCTGGTTGGGGTTCTCGCACTTCGCCACGCCCCATTCGCGGTTGATGATCAGCTGGATCGCCAATGCGCGGCGCACCGATTCGCCCGTAGGCGTGGTGATGGCCTCGTCGTAGGCATTGGTGTGCAGCGAATTGCAGTTGTCGTAGATCGCGATCAGCGCCTGCAGCGTGGTGCGGATATCGTTGAAATCGATCTCCTGCGCATGCAGCGAGCGCCCCGAGGTCTGGATGTGGTACTTGAGCTTCTGGCTGCGTTCGTTGGCGCCGTACTTGTCGCGCATCGTCACCGCCCAGATGCGGCGCGCGACACGGCCGAGCACGCTGTACTCGGGATCCATGCCGTTGGAGAAGAAGAACGACAGGTTGGGCGCGAAGTCGTCGATATGCATGCCGCGCGCCAGGTAGGCTTCGACGTAGGTGAAGCCGTTGGAGAGCGTGAAGGCGAGCTGCGAGATCGGGTTCGCGCCGGCCTCGGCGATGTGGTAGCCGGAGATCGACACCGAGTAGAAATTGCGCACCTGGTGGTGCACGAAGTACTCCTGGATATCGCCCATCACCTTGAGCGAGAACTCGGTGGAAAAGATGCAGGTGTTCTGGCCCTGGTCTTCCTTGAGGATATCGGCCTGCACCGTGCCGCGCACGTTCTGCAGCACCCAGGCGCGGATCTTGGCCTCTTCGTCGGCGGTGGGGTCGCGCTGGTTGTCGGCGCGGAACTTGTCGAGCTGCTGGTCGATGGCGGTGTTCATGAACATCGCCAGGATGGTCGGCGCGGGGCCGTTGATGGTCATCGACACCGACGTCGACGGACTGGTCAGGTCGAAGCCGTCGTACAGCACCTTCATGTCGTCGAGCGTGGCGATCGACACGCCCGAGTTGCCGACCTTCCCGTAGATGTCGGGCCGCACGTGAGGGTCTTCGCCGTACAGCGTGACCGAGTCGAACGCGGTCGACAGGCGCTTGGCATCCATGCCCTCGGACACCAGCTTGAAGCGCCGGTTGGTGCGGAAGGCATCGCCCTCGCCGGCGAACATGCGCGTCGGGTCCTCGTTCTCGCGCTTGAAGGCAAAGACGCCGGCGGTGTACGGGAAGCTGCCGGGCACGTTCTCGCGCATCAGCCACTTCAGCACCTCGCCGTCGTCCTCGAAGCGCGGCAGAACCACCTTGCGCACCCTGGTGCCTGACAGCGTCGTGGTGACGAGGCCGGTGCGGATCTCCTTGTCGCGGATCTTCACCACGTATTCGTCGCCGCTATAGGCTTCGCGCATCTGCGGCCACATCGCCAGCAGCTTGCGCTCGACCTGGCCGAGGGCAGTGTCGCGCTCCGCGGCGAGCGCATCGAGTGCGGTGCCGCCGTCGCCCTGGCCCTGCGCGGCCCGCAGCATGCGGCTCGATTCGCGCAACTGCTGGCGTTCGCGTGCAAGGCGGCTTTGCTCGGACACGCGGCGGTGGTAGCCACGCACGGTATCGGCCAGCTCGGCCAGATAGCGGCTGCGTGCCGGCGGCACGATCACGTTCTGGCCGGTAGAGATGCGCCCCCACAACTCGGGCAGCGCGCCGGGGCGCAACTTCAGGCCGCGCTCGGCCAGCGCCGCGCGCAAACCCTGGTACAACATGGTCACGCCATCGTCATTGAAGCGCGACGCCTGCGTGCCGTACACCGGCATGTCCTCGGCCTTGCCATGCCATTGCTCGCGGTTGCGCTGCACCTGCTTGGCCACATCGCGCCACGCATCCTGCGCCCCCTTGCGGTCGAACTTGTTGATGGCGACAAAGTCGGCAAAGTCGAGCATGTCGATCTTCTCGAGCTGGCTGGCCGCGCCGAACTCGGGCGTCATCACGTACAGCGACACGTCCACGTGCGGCACGATCGCCGCGTCTCCCTGTCCGATGCCGGAGGTCTCCACGATCACCAGGTCGAAGCCCGCCACCTTGCATGCCGCGATCGCGTCCGGCAATGCCTCCGAGATCTCCGAGCCCGCCTCGCGCGTGGCCATCGAGCGCATGAAGATGTTCGGATGGTTGATCGCGTTCATGCGGATGCGGTCGCCCAGCAGCGCGCCGCCCGACTTGCGGCGCGACGGGTCGATCGAGATCACGGCGATCGACAATGCGTCCTGCTGGTCGAGGCGGAAGCGGCGGATCAGTTCGTCGGTCAGCGACGACTTGCCGGCGCCGCCGGTGCCGGTGATGCCGAGGACCGGGATCGCGGCCTGCTGCGCCTGCGCGTGCATCGCCTGCACCAGCGCGGCCTCGGCCTTGCCGTTTTCCAGCGCGGTAATCAACTGCGCCAGCGCACGCCGGTCGCCGCCGGCAACAGGATCGAGCGAGGTGGGCGCGTAGCGCGACAGGTCGATGTCGCAACGCTGCACCATGTCGGCAATCATGCCGGCCAGGCCCATGCGCTGCCCGTCCTCCGGACTGTAGATGCGCGCCACGCCGTAGGCCTGCAGAGCGCGGATCTCGTCCGGCACGATCACGCCGCCGCCGCCGCCGAAGACCTGTACATGCTCGCCGCCCTTTTCGCGCAGCAGGTCGACCATGTACCGGAAGTACTCGACGTGGCCGCCCTGGTAGCTGGAAATGGCAATGCCCTGAGCGTCTTCCTGCAAGGCCGCCGTGACCACTTCCTCGACCGAGCGGTTGTGGCCCAGGTGGATCACCTCGCAGCCGTGCGACTGCAGGATGCGGCGCATGATGTTGATCGAGGCGTCATGGCCGTCGAACAGCGACGCCGCCGTGACAAAGCGCACCTTGTTGGCCGGACCGCGGCCCTGCTGCACCGGCTTGGGCTGCGGCGCGCCGCGGCGCACATCATGCACATCGGAAAGGTCGGTCATTGTCTCCACCGTCTCTGGGTATTGGCTGCCACCGCGAGGTCCGCCTCGGGTGCCGTTCTGTGCCGGCTTGGCTGGAGTTGCGCGGGCTTGCCCCGGACTTGGGCTGGTCGATTATATGACGTTGACGTAAACGTCAATCAATGGGGCAGAACCCCAACGGCGCGGCGCAGCGGTGCTTATAGAGTAGGTGGCCGCGGAGGATTGCAGGCAAGCAAAAGGCCACCTTGCGGTGGCCTTCCTCGGTACTTCGCCAGCAATGCCGGATATCACCGGCACAACGCCCATATCCGCGGGCATTCCCCAAACGCATCCGTGCTGTGCTCTTCGACCCTGTGCCGCAGCGCGTGCAGCCACGCCGCCATCCGCCGCACCGACCAGGGCGCCGGCGTCTGGGCCAGCGTAAAGCGTGCCCCCGGGCCATCACCCGACAGCCATACGCGATAGCCCTCCGGCAGCGCCAGTTCCTGGCCGGGCTCCAGCCAGATATCGTCGGGATTGCCTTCGACCGTCACCCACAGCTTGCCCGCCGCCGCGCAGACGGTCTGCCCGTAGCCGGCGCGCCAGCTCACTGGCTGTCCGGGCTCGTCCAGTTCGAAAGTCCGTAGTTCGCGCATGATGCTCTCCTGATCAGCCTGGCGGTCTCGATCTCTCCGCCATGCTTCCATTATTCGCATCCCTCACTACAATCCCATGTACAGTTGTGAACAGTTTTCGATGCACTGTTCAGTAGTTTCCCCTGACAGTTGCACTCATATCCCGGTTTCCCCCGGCTGCCTGCCTATGAAACTCATATTAGATGCTTCCACCGGGATTCCACTGACCGATCAGATCGTCAACGGCGTGAAGTCGTGGATCGGTAACCGCGAAGCGCGGCCGGGGGCAAAGCTGCCCTCGATCCGCCAGCTGGCGGCAGAAAATGGCATCAGCCGCTTTCCCGTGATCGAGGCCTATGACCGGCTGGTGTCGCAGGGGCTGCTGGATTCGCGGCAGGGGTCGGGCTTCTACGTGGCGGACAGCCCGCTCGCGGGACGCTCGGCGCGCGGCTGGTCGGACCCCAGCCTGGCGGAGGATCTTTCCGACCACATCCTGGAGCAGTTCAACCATCCCAGCAGCACGCTGAAACTGGCCGGCGGCTTCGTACCCGAGAGCTGGCGCGACGTGGAAGGGCTGCAGCAGGCGATCCGCGCGATCTCGCGCACCGAGATCGACAGCGTGATCCACTACGCCACGCCGCTGGGCCATCCGGAACTGCGCCGGCAGGTGCTGCTGCGCGTGCGCCAGCTCGGCATCGCGGCGGAACTGCCGCAGGTGCTGATCACCACCGGCGCCAGCCAGGCGCTGGACCTGGTGGTGCGCCACCTGCTCAAGCCGGGTGATACCGTGTTCGTGGAGGATCCCGGCTACTACAACCTGTTCGGCCTGCTGCGGCTGCATGGTGTGCAGCTGGTGGGCGTGCCGCACACGCCCCTCGGCCCGGACCCCGACGCGTGCGAGGCGCTGCTGCGCCAGCACAAGCCCAAGCTGTTCTTCACCAACAGCGTATTGCAGAATCCCACCGGCGCCACGCTGGCGCCGCCGGTCGCGTTCCGGCTGCTGGAGCTGGCGCGCCGGCACGGCTTCCGCTTTGTCGAGGACGATATCTTCTCCGACTTCCAGACGCACTTCACCGACCGTCTGGCCACGCTGGACCAGCTCGAGCACGTGATCTACATCGGCGGGTTTTCCAAGACGGTGTCGGCGTCCCTGCGGATCGGCTACGTGGTGGCCGACAAGGCGCTGGTCAAGGACCTGGTCGACGTGAAGGTGCTGACCAGCGTCGCCGGCTCGCACTTCGCGGAAGCGGTCACGGCGGCGCTGCTGGAGCGCGGCGGCTATCGCAAATACATCGAGCGGCTGCGCCTGCGCGTGCGCGAGGCGTCGGCCAGCGCGGTGCGGCAGCTGACCGGCTGCGGCTGGGAGGTGTTCTGCGAGCCCAGCGGCGGCAATTTCCTGTGGGCGCGGCCGCCCGTCATCGAGGATTCGCGCGACCTGGTGGCGCTGGGCGAGGAATACGGCGTGACGCTGGCGCCGGGCAATTACTTCCGGCCCGGCGGCGAAACCTCGGCCTGGATCCGCATCAACGCCGCCTATGCCAACGAGCCGCGCGCGGTGGCCTTTATGAAGGCCGCGTCGGAGCGCCGCGCGCGCTGACGCTCAGCCGCCGTGGTTATGCAGTACGGCGTTGCGCCGCGCGTAGGCGAAGTAGATCACCAGCCCCAGTGCCAGCCACACCAGGAAGGCGATCCAGGTCAGTGCCTGCAGGTGCGCCATCAGGAACAGGCAGAAGCCGATCGCCAGCAGCGGCACCACCGGCACGCCCGGGCAGCGGAACGCGCGCGGCAGGTCGGGACGGATCCTGCGCAGCACCAGCACCGCCACCGAGATCAGCGTAAAGGCGGCCAGCGTGCCGATATTGATCAGCTCGGCCAGCACGTTCAGCGGCACGAAGCCGGCGATCGCGGCAAAGATCAGTCCCACGGTCCAGGTGGCGAAGTAAGGCGTCGCATGCACGGGGTGCACCGACGACAGCCGCTCCGGCAGCAGCCCGTCGCGCGACATGGCGAAGATCACGCGAGTCTGGCCGTAGGTCATCACCAGGATCACCGTGGTCATGCCCAGGATCGCGCCCAGGTCGACAAAGCCCGCGACCCAGTTCTGCCCGGCGTATTGCAGCGCCAGCGACACCGGGTGGTCGACGCCGGCAAACCTGGCGAACGGCACGATGCCGGTCATGATCGCCGCCACCACGACATACAGCACCGTGCATACCGCCAGCGAACCGATGATGCCGATCGGCAGGTCGCGGCGCGGGTTGCGCACTTCCTCGGCCGCCGAAGTCACTGCGTCGAAGCCGATGAAGGCGAAGAACACCAGCGCCGCCGCATTGAAGATGCCGCTGAAGCCAAACGGCGCGAACGGCTCCCAGTTGGCCGGCTGCACGTGCCAGACTCCGACCGCGATAAACAGCAGCACCACGCCGATCTTCACCGCCACCATCAGGTTGTTCACGCGCGCGGATTCGCGCACGCCGTAGGACACGACCCAGGTGATCGCCAGCATGATCAGGCAGGCCGGCAGGTTGATCATCGTCTCCACACCCGGCACCGCGCCCGGCGCGGCAGTCAGCGCCGCCGGCAGCTTCAGCCCGAAGCCCGCCATCAACGACTGGAAATACCCCGACCAGCCCACCGACACTGCCGAGGTGGCCAGCCCGTACTCCAGCAGCAGGTCCCAGCCGATCATCCACGCGACGATCTCGCCGAGCGTGGCATAGCTGTACGTATAGATCGATCCCGATACCGGGATGGCCGAGGCAAACTCCGCGTAGCACAAGGCGGCAAAGCCGCACGCCAGCGCGGCGATGACGAAGGACACGGTCAGCGCCGGCCCGGCGGTCAGCGCGCCGGTGCCGGTCAGCACGAAAATCCCGGTGCCGATGATGGCGCCGATGCCCATCATCACCAGGTCGACCGGACCCAGCACCTTTTTGAGGCCGTCATCGCGCGCGACGGCCAGCATCGCTTCGATGTCCTTGGTGCGGAACAAACTCATTCAGACTCCTGCAGCATTGGCCGGGGCGCCTGCTTCTGCCTTGGCGGCGGCCCGGAAAAAGCGCGCTAGTTTACGCCTGCCGCACTGCGCAGGCGTCACATTCAGCGTCCGTGCCCGGCGGGCACGGCATCGGAATGATAGGGAACGCGCGATCGTCCGGTGCTGACCGGCAGCAATCCGGCCTCAGCCGCCGCAGCCAGGCGCGGAAAGGACGCCGTCGACACGCGCCAGCGCGGTGGCGAGCGGGTCCAGCATGAGCATGGCGGTGCCGGCGAGCGCCAGCACCGCCAGGGCGACGATCCGGGCGTGCCGCGGGCCCGGCATCGTGCATGCGGCCGCCACCAGCGGAGCCAGCGTGGCGGTCACCAGGAGAAGCCTCAGCGGCATCGCGCCGACTTAACGGCTTGGCGCAACAGCCGGTCCCTGGCCATCGTCCTCCACTGGCAACGTCCCCGCACGGCGCAGCCCGAACCACGAGCATGCTGCCGAGCAAAGCGTGATCGCGACCAGCGCGACGATGGTGTGGCGGTAGCTGCGCGTGGCATCGAACGACCACGCGCCCAGCTGCACCGTCAGGAAGGCACCGAGCTGGTGGCCCAGGAACAGCAGCCCGAACACCTTGCCCTTGATCCGGTTGCCATAGCGCTCGAAGCAGAACATCGAGGTCAGGATCACCGTGCCCAGGTAGCTGGCGCCGAAGCCCATCGCGAAGGGCAGCACGCCAAGGCCCGGCACCAGCAGCAGCACCATCGACAGCGAGCGCAGCGCATAGAACCCCGCCAGCAGGCGATGCTTGTCCCACCGCAACGCCAGCGCGCCCGAGACGATGCCGCTGGCCAGTTCCAGCACGCCAAGCGTGCTCAGCGCGGTACCCATCGCCAGCCGCGGCACACCTTGCCCTTGCCAGTAGGCCACCAGGTGCACGTCGATGAAGGCCATGGTCGCGCCGCATCCGAAGAAGCCCGCTGCCAGCGCATAAAAGACGGGGTCGCGCCGGACCAGCGCCCATGCCGAGACCTCCGCCGCCTGCAGTGCCGGCGCGGCTCGCGGCTCCCGGCGCGAGGCCAGCCACAGCGCGCCAGCCACCGGCAGCGCGAACACCACGCCCGCCACGCCGAAGGCCGTGGTCCACCCTGCCTGCGGCTGCAGCCAGATCCACAGCGGCGACAGCACGATGAATCCAATTGCGGTTCCGTTCGTCACGACCGCGTAAGCCAGGCCCTTCCTGCGCTCCTCGAACAGGCGATCGACCAGGATGCCCATCGGCACGAAGGTCATCGCCGCCAATCCGAAGGCGCCCGCCAGCCCGAACGCCAGCACGAAGAAAGCGAGCGACTGGTGCCACCACGCCACGCTGGCAAGCGCCAGCCCTGCGGCCAGTGCTCCCGCCGCCGCCGTGCGCAGCGGCCCGACGCGATCGCTCAGTGCGCCGACCACCGGCGACATCAGCCCCGTCGCCAGCATGAACACGCTGCCGGACCAGGCGAACTGCGCGCGGCCCTGGCCGAAGTGGGTCGCGAGGTCGACGAAATACACCTGGTACAGGCCCTTCACCGCGGTCGAGACGAACATCGCGGCAAAGCCGATGGCAACCAGCGCGAGGGTGATGGCGGGGATGCGGGTGCGGGTCATGGCGGTTCCTCGGTTCATGCATGGTGCGGGCCTGCCGACATGCTAAGCAACGCCATGCTCTCGCCACGGCAATGCCGCAGACCAGAAAAGCAAATTTTCAGCCACCGGCGTCGCAACGGGGCCGGATCGCGCGAGAATGGCGGCATCGGACCGTTCGACCTTTCTTGCCGCGATGACCAACGCCTATCTGCTGGTGCTGCCCAAGGTCCACATGCTCGACCTTGGCGGCCCGCTCCAGATCTTGTCCAGCGTATCGGAACTGGGCATCGCACCGCTGCGGGTCCGCTGCGCCGGACCACATTCGAGCGTGACGTCGTTCCAGGGGCCGGCGCTGGGCCAGGTCGAACGGCTGCCTGCGCGCGT
This sequence comes from Cupriavidus phytohabitans, assembly GCF_017815025.1. Classification (NCBI taxonomy): domain Bacteria; kingdom Pseudomonadati; phylum Pseudomonadota; class Betaproteobacteria; order Burkholderiales; family Burkholderiaceae; genus Cupriavidus; species Cupriavidus phytohabitans. The sequence continues at coordinate 16,682 of NZ_JAGIQB010000065.1, read as the reverse complement.
GGCGCCCGGCGACGTGGTGCTGGCCATCGGCAGCAAACTTCTGGACACGCTGACGACTTCGCCGGCGTGGCGCGATAGCGCCGCGTGGCTCAGGGAAACGTTTGCGGACGGCAGGAATGCCGACGTACAGGTCGGCGCCGTCTGCACCGGCGCTTTCCTGCTGGGCGCCGCCGGCCTGCTCGACGGCCGCCTGTGCACCACCCACCATGCACACACCCGCCGCCTGCGCGCGCGGCACCCCGCTGCGTCGGTCGTGGACAACCGGGTGTTCGTTCGCGACGGCAATATGTGGACATCGGCCGGCGTGGCCTCTGGCATCGACCTCGCGCTGCGGCTGGTCGCCGACGCCTATGGCGACGACGCCGCCATCGCCGTCGCGCGCGACAACGTCGTGCCCTTCCGGCGCTTCAGCGGCGATCCGCAGCTGGCGCCGCAGTTCCGCGCGCGCTCGCATGGCAACGCGCTGGTACATGCGGTGCAGGACGCGATCGCACGCGAGCTGGACGCCAATGTCGCCGACCCGCGCTTCGCCGACCGCTTCGCCATCAGCGTGCGGCACCTGTCCCGCATCTTCCATGAGGAAACCGGCCTGACGCCCAAGCAATACCAGCTCACGCTGCGCATGGCGCGCGCGCGCAAGCTGCTGGCGTCATCGAGCCTTGCCGTGGAGGAAATTGCGTTGAAGAGCGGCTTCGCCAGCGTGCAGGCCTTCCGTGCCTGCTGGAACAAGGCCGAGCCGGCCACGCCGAGCGCCTATCGCCTGGCTACCACCGGCAATCCGCAAACCGTATAACTCATTACGCCCCGCGCAGCGCAGCCGAAGGCGTTCCTACCACACCGCCCGCAGCAGGGGCCACCCAACAGCTCTGGGCTGTCCAAACATCGCTTCAACGCCGAACCCCGTGGCGCACCAAGGCGTCAGGCAGTTGTGCTCTGCAACGAAGCCCAGCCCCGTTCGAAAGTCCCCGCACACTACGATAAGAGTGGCCGCCCGCAGGGCCGTAAACGCGCTTTTTGGTGACTTTTTGTCGCTCGGTGACTCGTCATGGATATGGTTAACACTTTCGATGGCCACGGCGCGCGCCGTGGCTTGCAATCAGAAAGCCGGCCCAGAAAACTCGAAGGGCCGGCGGCAATGCGATGCGGCGTGCGCCGCTTACTTGATGTCCTGCAGCGCCTTCTTCACCGTATCGAACAGCTCGCCGATCTGCGCTTCCGAGATGATCAGCGGCGGCGAGAACGCCAGGATGTCGCCGGTGTAGCGCACCAGCACGCCTAGCTCCAGGCACTTGAGGAAGGCCTCGTAGGCACGCGCGCCGGGCTGGCCCGGACGCGACTCCAGTTCGATCCCGGCCACCATGCCGAAGTTGCGGATGTCCTTCACGTGCGGCGCGCCACGTACGCTGTGCACCGCCGCTTCGAACACCGGCGACAGCTCGGCCGCGCGGCCGAACAGGTTCTCGCGCTGGTACAGGTCGAGCGTGGCGACGGCAGCGGCAGCGGCCAGCGGGTGGCCGGAGTAGGTGTAGCCGTGCAGCAGCTCGATCGTGCCCGGCGCGGCAGCGTTGATCACGGCGTCGTGCACCTCGCGGCGCACCGCGACGGCGCCCATCGGCACCGCGGCGTTGTTGATCGCCTTGGCCATCGTGATCAGGTCCGGCGTGACGTTGAAGCGCTCGGCAGCGGTGGCCGCGCCGAGGCGGCCGAAGGCGGTGATCACTTCATCGAAGATCAGCAGGATGCCATGCTTGCTGGTGATCTCGCGCAGCTTTTCCAGGTAGCCGACCGGCGGCACCAGCACGCCGGCGGAGCCGGCCAGCGGCTCGACGATCACGGCGGCGACGTTGGCCGGGTCATGCAGCGCGAGGATGCGCTCCAGCTCGTCGGCAAGGTGCGCGCCCCATTGCGGCTGGCCCTTGGAGAAAGCGGCCTCGGCGATGTTGAGCGTGGCCGGCAGGTGGTCCGTGCCCGGCATCAGGTTGGCAGAAAAGGCCTTGCGGTTCGGGCCGATGCCGCCCACCGCCATGCCGCCGAAGCCCACGCCGTGGTAGCCGCGCTCGCGGCCGATAAAGCGGGTGCGCTGGCCTTCGCCGCGCGCGCGGTGGTACGCCAGCGCGATCTTCAGCGCGGTGTCGACCGACTCGGAGCCCGAGTTGGTGAAGAAGATGCGGTCCAGCCCCTGCGGCATGAGCGCGGCAACCTTGGTGGCGGCCTCGAACGACAGCGGGTGGCCCATCTGGAACGGCGGCGCATAGTCCAGGGTGGCCGCCTGGCGCGCGACGGCGTCGGCGATCTCCTTGCGGCAGTGGCCCGCGGCCACGCACCAGAGGCCGGCGCAACCGTCCAGGATCTGGCGGCCGTCGTGGGTGGTGTAGTACATGCCGCTTGCCGAAGCCAGCAGGCGCGGCGCCGCCTTGTACTGGCGGTTGGCGGTGAAGGGCATCCACAGGGCATCGAGATCGGGAATCACGGTCTTGGCGGCGTCCATACGTCCTCCTCGGGGCAATTGGAAATTAGGCGGGTCGGTTGGCTGATGCCGGTACGGCACCGCTGCGAGTGGCGAGCACAGCGGGACCGGAACGGCGGCAATGACGGCCACTCTACCGGCGGCGTCTGGCCGACAAAATATACAGTCCGGACAGCAACGCCTTACCGTACAGTTTGATCATGCAAAACCGTACAGGCAAGCAGCCGCGGCGCCCACCGGGCCATCACCCTGCCACGTGGCGCTTGCCGGCGCCGTGCGGCATCCCACGCTGCACTGCGGCAATTTTCGCAACGCGGGATGACACGGCGCGCGGCGCCCTGTGGAGCCCGCTAAACTGTACAGGTTCGCGCCTTCCGAGGTGCATGGTGCAACGCTTCCGATGCTGACCCTGAACCTGACCCGCAGCCGCCGCGGCGGCGAAACCCTGACCGAGCAGATCGTCGCCGGCATCGCCGCGCTGGTGGAGGAGCGCGTGCTGCGTGCCGGCACCACGCTGCCCTCGGTACGCCGCTTTGCCCAGCACCACCAGGTCAGCACCTTCACCGTGGCCGAGGCCTACGGGCGGCTGACCGCGCTGGGCTACCTGGCCGCGCGGCCGGGTTCCGGCTACACCGTGGCGCATCGTCACGCGCCCACCGGCAGCGCCCGTGCACCGCAATGGGAAGCGCCGGGACTGAACGCGGCCTGGCTGCTGTCGGACGTGTTCGCCGACCATTCCGTGCCGATCAAGGCCGGCGCCGGCTGGCTTCCAGGCGACTGGCTCAACGAGGAAGGGTTGCACCAGGCCATGCGGGCCTCTGGCCGGGTGCCGGCGGCACAGCTGTCAGGCTACGGCCATCCCTATGGATTCGCGCCGCTGCGCGAGCATATCGCCACCGGCCTCGGCCAGTACGGCATCCCGCTGCAGGCGCAGCAGGTGGTGCTGACGCAGGGCGCGACACAGGCGCTGGACCTGGTGGTGCGCACGCTGCTGCGCGCGGGCGACACCGTGCTGGTGGAATCGCCCTGCTATTGCAACCTGCTGCAGATCCTGCGGCTGGCGGGGCTGCGCGTAATCGGCGTGCCGCGTTCGGCGGCCGGGCTCGACACCGATGCGCTCGACGACGCGATCCGCGCCCATGCTCCACGCGCCTTCTTCGTCAACACCGTGCTGCAGAACCCGACCGGCGCCAGCCTCAGCAGCATGAACGCCTTCCGCGTGCTGCAGCTCGCCGAGCAGCACCAGCTGCTGGTGGTGGAAGACGATATCTACCGCGAGCTGGCACCGGCCGGCTCGCCGATGCTGGCGGCAATGGACGGGCTGTCGCAGGTGGTCTACGTGAACGGCTTTTCCAAGACCATCACGCCGTCGCTGCGCGTGGGTTACCTGGCTGCCAGTCCGGACCTGGCCAAGGCCTTCGCGCGGACCAAGATGGCGGTCGGGCTGACCTCGTCGGAAGTGACCGAGCGCCTGGTCTACTCGGTGCTGACCAGCGGCCACTACGGCCGCCACGTGGCCGCGCTGGCCGAGCGGCTGCGCGCGCAGCAGGACCTGGTGATGGAAAAGATGGAGGCGCACGGCCTGGAGGTGCTGCTGCGCCCCGAAGGCGGGATGTTCGCCTGGGCGCGGCTGCGCGACGACATCCAGCAGCGGCTGCAGGCAAGCCGGCGCGGCGAGCCGCTGGGCGGCAACCGCCTGGCCACGCTGGCGCTGGAGCACGGCATCTGGCTGGCGCCGGGCTCGTACTTCGAGCCGGACGAGGCCGATTCGCCGTGGATCCGCTTCAACGTGGCCACCGGCGACGCTCCGCAGCTGTGGCAGTTCTTCGACAGCCTGGCGCAGGCGCCGCGTGCCGCCGCTGCCTGAGAGCCGGCTCCATCAGAAGTGGTAGCGCGGGTAGCCGGTATGGAAGTTGGCGCCGGGGTTGGGCTGTTGTTGCTCGTGGCGGGGGCGCGGGCCGGCGCCGCTCCCAGGGTGCCGCCTCAGCTCCAGAGGCGGTCGACGACCCAGCCTGCGGTGGCGCAAACGCCCACCCAGGTCACCAGTGCGATAGCGATAAAACGGTATGTCATCTCAGAACGACAATAAACTCGTTGCGGGAATATGAATCTTTCGCAAAATCATACATCCATTCATGAATGTATGTAAGCAGCAATCAGATTTCCCTGAGATAGCCTGGGGACTTTTCGTAACGTGGGAAGGCAAGGAAGCGCCTGTTGCGGCACGCAACAGGCGCTGATGCGGCTGGATGCCGCGGGTCGGCGGGGTAACCGGTGCCGGATCCTTCAGCCGCGCAGGAACGGCAGCACTTCTTCCAGCAGCCGCTCCGGCACCTCTTCGGCGATGTAGTGACCGCACGGCAGCGCATGCCCGCGCACGTGCCGCGCCACCTTGCGCCATTCGTCGAGCGGACGGAAGCACTGACCGACGGCGCCCTGCTCGCCCCACAGCGCCAGCATCTCGCACTCGACCATGCGGCCCGCGGCGAGATCGGCGCGGTCATGCTCGAGGTCGATGGTGGCACTGGCGCGGTAGTCCTCGCACAGCCCGTGCGCGGCACCGGGCAGGCTCAGGCAGCGCAGGTACTCGGCCATGGCGGCGTCGGTGAACGGCGCCAGCCCGGCGCTGCGGGCACCCATGGTCTGGCGCAGGTAGAGCGCGGGGTCCGCTTCGATCAGCGTTTCCGGGAACGGCGCCGGGCGGATCAGGAAGAACCAGTGCCAGTAGGCGCGGGCAAAGGCCTCGCTGGTCTGCGCGTACATCGCCAGCGTGGGCGCAATATCCAGCGTCACCAGCCGCGTCACCGCCTGTGGATGATCCAGCGCCAGCCGGTGCGCCACGCGCGCGCCGCGGTCGTGCGCCAGCACGCTGAACCGTTCGAAGCCGAGCGCGCGCATCAGCGCAAGCTGGTCGGCGGCCATGGTGCGCTTGCTGTAGTTGGCATGGTCCGGCAAACCCGCGGGCTTGCCGCTGTCGCCATAGCCGCGCAGGTCGGCTGCCACCACGGTGAAATGCCGCGCCAGCTCGGGCACCACCTTGTGCCAGATCGCGTGTGTCTGCGGGTGGCCATGCAGCAGCAGCAAGGCCGGCCCCTGGCCGCCGGCCACCGCGTGGATGGCAACGTCGCCGCAGTCGACCCGGTGCGGCATGAATCCTTCGAACATCGTCTGTCTCCATGGCCGACCCGCGGCCGTCTGAACCGTGCCGGCTAGTGTAATCACTAAGCAGCGCGACAGGATTTCCTGCGACGACACTCATTCGGTCGATGGATTCATGAATTCATCCCTGCCGGCACGCCCCTGTCTCCGGCAGGGATGCAGCCGGTCGCACAGCGGCGCTCTGCTACCCTTGCAGCATCCGTACTGACTTCCAGCCACAGCAAGATCCGACCATGCATACCCAAGACCTGTCCGCATGGACCCACAGCCATACCTTCGACGGGGGCAACCGCGACGCCGAGCGCGGCACGCGCCTGGTGATGGTGATCACCGCCATCGTGATGGTGGTGGAAATCGCCGCCGGCCTCTGGTTCAACTCGATGGCGCTGCTGGCCGATGGCTGGCACATGAGCTCGCACGCGCTGGCCATCGGCCTGTCCGCCTTTGCGTACGCAGCCGCGCGCCGCTACGCCAGCGACCGGCGCTTTGCCTTTGGCGCCTGGAAGATAGAAGTGCTGGCTGCCTTTGCCAGCGCGGTATTCCTGCTCTGCATTGCCGCGCTGATGGCTGCGGGTTCGGTCGAGCGGCTGTTCAGCCCGCAGGAAATCCATTACCGCGAGGCCATGGCCGTGACCGCGCTGGGCCTGCTGGTCAACCTTGGCTGCGCGCTGATCCTGGGCGGACATGCGCACGGGCACGGGCACGATCATGAGCATGGCCATGGACATCACCACCATGGCCACCATGGCCACCATGACCACGATCATCACCACCGCCACCACGACATCAACCTGCGCGCGGCCTACGTGCACGTGCTGGCCGATGCCGCCACCTCGGTGCTGGCCATCGTGGCGCTTGCCGGCGGCTGGTGGCTGGGCTGGGCCTGGCTAGACCCGGTGATGGGACTGGTGGGCGCGGCGCTGGTCGGCAAGTGGGCGATCGGCCTGCTGCGCCAGAGCGGCACCGTGCTGCTGGACCGCGAGATGGACCACCCGGTGGTCGAAGAAGTGCGCGAGGTGCTTGCCGGGCTCGACCGCGACGGCCGCCCTGGCGAAGAAGGGATCCGCGTGACTGACCTGCATGTCTGGCGCGTCGGCCGCCAGCACTTTTCCTGCATCGTCTGCCTGGTCACGCATGACGCCGCGCTGACGCCGCAGCGCGTGCGCCAGGCGCTGTCCGTGCATGAGGAGCTGGTGCACGTGACCGTCGAGATCAGCCGCTGCGAGGGCACGCACTGACAATGCAGCACGCGCACCAGGCCTGGCGCGCGGTCTCAGCTCAGCTCACACCACATGCACAGCGGCGGCGTATCGGTATGCCGCTGGAATTCGCTGGACGACAGCACCTCCTGCGGCAGCTTCGATGCCGGCACCAGCGTAAAGCCGTAGCGCGCGAAATAACTTGGGCAACTCGAGGCCAGCAGCACCGCGCGCTGCAGGCCATTCGAGCGCGCGCGCATCAGCGCGGCGCGCACCACGTGCGTGGCAACGCCCCGATCGCGGTGCTCGGGCAGCACGGCGACCGAGCGGATCACCACGGTCTGGCCGAAGGGCTCGCCGGCTGCGCAACCGATGATCCGCGATTCGAGGATCGCGACATGGAAGTGCTCCAGCACGCGGAACACATCGTCGGTCGGCAGGCCGCAGCGCTCCAGCACCGCCCCCACCGCTGGCGCGTCCGAGGGCACCGCCGCCCGGATCCGCAGGTCTTTCATCATCAGGAGCCTCTCTTCTTCACATCACTTGGCGACGGGAACACCATGGAAGCCCGGCATGGTTGCGCCGCCATCCAGGCAGCGCGCTGCGCACGCAGGCCGGTCCGGCGTGACTGCGAAACACTACCCGATTCGGTCGCTTTGTACCATCCGGGAAGAACAGGGCAAACCGGTGTCGGAAATTGCCCGCGGCATTCTGCACAGGGCCACGCGGCTATTCGGCGCAGGCGCACCCCCGCGCGTGCGTCACGCGACTCAGGGTGCGAAGAAAGGGGAATGTCGCTGCCAGGAAGAAAAACTGGAGGCGGGGATCCGGAATCGAACCGTCGTATACGGCTTTGCAGGCCGTTGCATCACCACTCTGCCACCCCGCCGTGGATCACGCGCCATCCCGGCGCGTCGTGCTGCGGGCCGCAGTGTAGCGGGAAATGGAAAAGTCTGCAGGGCGCTGCGCGAGCGCCCGCGACGGCAGTCAGTCGCCGATCTCGCCCATGGCCGACTGCACGTAGTTCTGCAGGCCGACCTTGCCGATCAGTTCGATTTGCGACTCGAGCCAGTCGATATGCGATTCGGTCGCTTCCAGGATATCGACCACCACCTCACGCGAAACATAATCGCCGATCGACTCCAGATACTTGATCGCATCCTTGCAGCTGGCCTGCGAAACCTGTTCCAGCTTCAGGTCGCAGCCGAGCATTTCTTCGGTGTTCTCGCCGAGCAGCAATTTGTCGAGGTCCTGCAGGTTGGGCAAGCCATCGAGCAGCAGGATGCGCTCGATCAGCTTGTCGGCGTGCTTCATTTCCTCGATCGATTCCTCGTACTCGTGCTTGCCCAGGGCATTGAGCCCCCAATGCCGGTACATGCGCGCGTGCAGGAAATACTGGTTGATGGCGGTCAGCTCATGCCGGAGCTGAACATTGAGCATCTGAATCGCTTTCTTGTCGCTTTTCATGACAGCACCAACGACCCCTCGATACTGGTGGATCAATTCTCATTATCATGGCCAGCAGCACTGCTGCGGCCAATATCGCTTCGCGCCTTTCATGGTAGGCCGGCAAAGGGGGACATCAAGCAAATTCGGCCGATATTGACCGATTATCCAGCGTTATTGCACATGAGAATGGCAATGGTTTCCATTCTATTTTCGCTAGCGCATGAAAAGCCGCATCCGGCATTAATACCCGAGCCTTCCGGACACATATTGCAAATAAAAAAACGGGCGCACACGGCATATTGCCGCGCCGCCCGCCATGAGAGGAAATCGGAAGCAGATCAGTCGAGGCGCGCGCCCGAGTCCGCCACCAGCGTCTTCAGCACCGGCCAGTCGCGCGCATAGAGCGCCTGCGCCTCGGCCGGCGAGCTGCCCACCGGGCGTACCCCCAGCCCGACCATGCGCGCCTGCATGTCGGGCGTCTGCAGGATCGCCCTCACCTCGCTTTCGAGCTTGGCCACAATGGTCGCCGGCACGCCGACCGGCGCCACCAGCCCGATCCAGCCCACCGTCTTGAACGCGCTGTCCTGCATGCCCAGCTCGGCAAAGGTCGGCATCGCAGGCAGCGCGCTGCTGCGCTGCGTGCCGGTAACGGCCAGCGCCTTGAGCTTGCCGCTCTCGATATACGGCCTGGCCGTCAGGATGCTGGCAAAGCCGAACTGCACCTGCCCGCCAAGCAGGTCCTGCAGCATCGGCGCCTCGCCCTTGTAGGGCACGTGCGTGGCGTTGCCGCGCGTAAGCTTGCTGAGGTAGGCGCCGCTCAGGTGCGACAGCGATCCCACGCCCCACGAGGCATAGGTAGCCTTGCCCGGCTGGGCGCGCGCGTAATCCCCCAGCTCGCGCGGCGTGCGCGCCGGCACCGACGGGTGCGCCACCAGCACCAGCTGCGCGTCGGCGAGCACGCTGATCATGGTCAGGTCCTTGCGCGGGTCGTACGGCAGCTTCTCGAATAGGAACTGGTTGGTCAGCACCGACTGCGTCAGCGTCATCAGCAGCGTGTAGCCGTCCGGCGCCGCCTTGGCCACGGCATCGGTACCGATGATGCCGGAGGCGCCGGCCTTGTTTTCCACCACCACCGGCTGGCCCAGGCGCTTGCTGAGTTTCTCGCCCATGGCGCGGGCGATGGTGTCGGTGCCGCCACCGGCCACGTATGGCACCACCAGGCGGATCGGCTTGGCCGGATAGGTCTGTGCAGCGGCCGGCAAGCCGAGGCTGAGCGAAAGCCCGCTGACTGCGAGCGCGAGCCATGCGCGTCGATTCATGTCGTCTCCAGTTGTCTTGATTGTCTTTATGTCTTGGAGGACAACGGTAGCGGGCTTGAGAAAGTACGTCCAATGCAATATTTTTCAGATTTCCATGCATGAATACTTAGATTAATGGGCCTGCGCCAGCTGCATCACTTCGTCACCCTGGTCGAACAGGGCAGCTTCGCGCGCGCGGCCGCGGCGCTGCACCTGTCGCAGCCGGCACTGACGCGCAGCATCCAGGCGCTGGAGGCCGACCTCGGCACCCTGGTCGACCGAAGCTACGGCAAGGTACGCCCCACAGCCGCCGGCGCGCTGGTGCTGGAACGCGCGCGCCGCATGCTGCGCGAAAGCCGTGAACTGCGCCGCGACCTGCAGCTGCTGGACGAGGTGGAGATCGGCGAGATCCGCGCCGGCTTCGGGCCGTTCGCGGCATCGTTCCTGCTCGACCCGGTGCTGGAAGCGCTGGTGCGGCGCTACCCGCGCCTGCGCATCGACGTGGAGACCGCCGACACCACCACCATGCTGCGCGCACTGGAAGCCGAACGGCTCGATGTCTTTGTCGGCGAAAGCCGCAGCCTGGCGCAGCTCGGCCACCTGCAGATCGAGCGCCTGCCGGCGCTGGAGACCGGCCTCTTCGTGCGCGCCGCGCACCCGCTGGCGCAGCAGCGCGACATCAGCCTCGCCGCGTTGCGCGATTACCCGGTGGCAGGCCCACGGCTGCCCGCGCATATCCACCAGTTCTTCCGCGAGGCAATGCTGGCGGCCAGCAACGGCACGGCCGGGGACGACAGCGCCGGCCTGCTCACCGTCACCTGCAACGACATGCATGCGCTGCGCGCACTGATGCTGGCCGGCGACGCGGTCGCGCTGGTGCCGGTGGCGATGATGGCCGACGCCTGCGCGCAGGGCGCGGCGGTGCCGCTGCGGATGCGCCCGCGCCACGATTTGCGCGCGCAGTATGGCATCGTGTCGCTGTCCGGGCATACCCCGTCGCCGGCAACGCGCGCGTTCGTGGCGCAGGTGCACGCGGCGCTGGCGGACTACCCGGCTGCGGGCGCGAGCGCCATCCCGGTTCGCTAGACACTTTCAGGGCGGCCCGGGAAAAATCTTCAGATCGCGAACCGGACCGGCGTGCTATGTTGGCCGCGGGGCACACCGTCATCCCAGGCGCTCCGGAGGCTCCGACATGCCAACCAACACCGCTCGCCGGCTGCTAGCTGCCCTTGTCCCCGCGCTGCCGCTGCTGGGCACAGCTACCAGTGCCAGCGGCACCGAGGGCGCGCTCGGCCGGCCCGTCACCGGAACCAGCGTCACGCCCAATGCCGGCATCGTCTCACCCGAACCCATCCTGGCGGTCAACCTCGGCGAGATCTACCTCGACGGATCGATCGGCGGCAGCCGCAGCGTGCCGATTGGCGGCAGGGCAGCCGTCGACGTCGACGGCAAGGTCGCCTTCACGCTGGCCACGGTGATGAAAGTCTGGGACACCGGGCCCGGCGCGTGGAACCTTGCCTCCAGTTTCACGCTGCCCTACGTGTGGACCAGGGTCACGGCCAATGTCGGCATCGGCAGCGTCAGCGGCCGTACGCAAGACACCGCGTCGAACCTGTTCGACATCTATTTCACGCCGCTGGCCGCCGGCTACCACTTCTCCAAGACCGAGCATGTGGCGCTGAGCCTGAACATCTGGGCGCCGACCGGCAAGTACGATCCCAACGCACTGGCCAATCCCAGCCTGAACAACTGGACCTTTATCCCGCAGGTGGCCTACACCCGGCTGTTTCCGGAGCACGGGCTGGAATTCGATGCGGTGGCCGGGCTCCAGTTCTACACGCGCAACAATGCCACCGATTACCAGAATGCGCCGCTGTTCACGCTCGACACGATGCTGCTCAAGCGCTTCGGCAACGGCGCCGGCGCAGGCCTGATCGCCGGCACCACGCAGCAACTGGGCGACGACAGCGGTCCGCTGGCGGACCGCCTCGACGGCTTCCGCGGCCACGACTGGGCGCTGGGGCCGATCGTCACCTACGACACAAAAATCGGCGCGAAAAGCCACCTGTCAATGAGCCTGCGCTGGGTGCCGACCATCGCCAGCAAGAACCGGCTAAAGAGCACGAGCACGTTCATGGGGACGGCGGCGATCGTGTTCTGAACATGCCGCCGATCGTCCGCCGATCGTCCGCCGATCGTCCGCCGATAGTGCCGCCGATCAGCTTGCCGCCGCCGGCGCCAGCCCATCGTCCGGTGCGGCTGGCGCATGCGCGGCGAACCGGCGGCGCGAACGGCCGGGGTTCACGACAAGCAGCCCGACCAGGCCGCCCGCCAGCATCACCACGCCACACAGCGCCAGCCCAAGCTCAAAGCCGCGCGCCCCTGCGCGCTGTCGGACAAGCGGCTGGAGGTGGAGATGGCGCGGGCGTTCCTGTCGTATGTGGGGTAAAGGGGGGCACACTGACGTGCAAAGGCAAACAGGCCCCGAAGGGCCTCTTTGCCTGAGGAACGCCGCAGCAGGGACGCCAACAACGATGATGTCGTGGTGGTGGCCCCTGCCCCCGCTTCCTTACTCTACCGTCACCGATTTCGCCAGATTCCGCGGCTTGTCCACATCGGTACCACGCGCGCATGCCGTGTGATATGCCAGAAGCTGCAGCGGCACCACGTGCAGGATCGGCGACAGGTCGCCATAGTGCTCGGGCATGCGGATCACCTGGATACCGTCCGACGACTGGATCTGCGTATCGCTGTCGGCAAACACATAGAGACGGCCGCCGCGCGCGCGCACTTCCTGGATGTTGGACTTGAGCTTTTCCAGCAGCGCGTCGTTGGGCGCGACCGTGACCACCGGCATGGCTTCGGTCACCAGCGCAAGCGGGCCGTGCTTCAGTTCGCCCGCAGGGTATGCCTCGGCGTGGATGTACGAGATTTCCTTGAGCTTGAGCGCGCCTTCGAGCGCGATCGGATAGTGCAGCCCGCGGCCCAGGAACAGCGCGTTCTCGCGGCGCGCGAAGTCTTCGGACCAGGCGATGATCTGCGGCTCCAGCGCCAGCACGCCGTGCAGTGCGGCCGGCAGGTGGCGCAGGTTGGCCAGATCCTTGGCCTCGGCTTCCTCGGTCAGCAGGCCGCGCACCTTGGCCAGCGCCAGCGTCAGCATGTACAGCGCGGCCAGCTGCGTGGTGAAGGCCTTGGTCGAGGCCACGCCGATCTCGGTGCCGGCGCGGGTCAGGAAGCGCAGCTCGGTCTCGCGCACCATGGCGCTGGTGGCGACGTTGCAGACCGCCAGCGTGTGCACATGGCCCAGCGCGCGCGCGTGGCGCAGCGCGGCCATGGTGTCGGCGGTTTCGCCCGATTGCGAGATCACCACCACCAGCGCGCGCGGGTTGGGCACGGTGTCGCGATAGCGGTATTCGCTGGCGACCTCGACCTGGGTCGGGATCTTGGCGATGCTTTCGAGCCAGTACTTGGCGGTGCAGCCGGAATAGTAGCTGGTGCCGCAGGCCAGGATCAGCACGCTGTCGATGCCTGCAAAGACTTCCGCGGCGTTGTCGCCGAACAGCGCCGGCGTGATGCCTTCCACGCCTTCCAGCGTGTCGCCCAGCGCGCGCGGCTGCTCGAAGATTTCCTTCTGCATGAAATGGCGGTACGGGCCCAGCTCGACCGATGCGGCATGAGCCTCGACCAGGCGAGCTTCACGCTCGACCGCGTGGTCCTGCGCGTCATGGATGACGACGCCGTCGAGCGAGATCTCGACCACATCGCCCTCTTCGAGGTAGATGATGCGGTTCGCGGTGCCGGCCACGGCGAGCGCATCGGACGCGAGGAAGGCCTCGTTCTCGCCCAGCGCCACCACCAGCGGCGAGCCGGCGCGGGCGCCGACCACCACGCCGGGCTGGTCCTTGGCGAACACGGCGATGGCATAGGCGCCGTGCAGGCGCTTGGTGACGGCGCGCACCGAGTCGAACAGGTCGCCGCGGGTGGCGCTGCTGGGATAGGTGTAGGCCTGGTGGATCAGGTGCGCGACGACTTCGGTGTCGGTCTGCGACTCGAAGCCGTAGCCGACCGCGCGCAGTTCGTCGCGCAGCGGCTCGTAGTTCTCGATGATGCCGTTATGCACCAGCGCGATGGTCTCGCCCGACAGGTGGGGGTGGGCGTTGGCGGTATCGGGCTTGCCGTGGGTGGCCCAGCGCGTATGCGCCACGCCGGTGAAGCCGGACAGGCCCGAAGCCTGCGTCTGCGCATCCAGGTCGGCCACGCGCGACACGGTGCGCGCGCGCTCGACCGCATCGTCGCGCACGACCGCGACGCCGCACGAGTCATAGCCGCGGTATTCCAAGCGGCGCAGCCCCTCGATCAGGACCGGAACGATATTGCGCGTCGAAACCGCGCCGACGATGCCACACATGCTGAACCCCCGTTGCTGGCGCCCACTGCGGCGCCCTATCCAATCAATCGCGCCGCCCGTCCGGGCCGGCGCTTTCCATGGCCGCTCACGCGGCGGCCGGACGATTACTTCTTCGGCTGCTTGACCGGACGCTGCCAGGCGTCGACGGTCATCTGTTTGGCGCGTGACAGCGTCAGCTTGTCCGCGGGCGCTTCCTTGGTCAGGGTGGTGCCCGCTCCCAGCGTGGCGCCGCGGCGTACCGTCACCGGCGCCACCAATTGCGTATCGGACCCGATAAAGACGTCGTCCTCGATCACCGTACGGTGCTTGTTCACACCGTCATAGTTGCAGGTGATCGTGCCGGCGCCAATATTGACGCGCGAACCCACTGTGGCGTCTCCAACATAGGCAAGGTGGTTGGCCTTGCTGTGCGCGGCCACCTGGGCATTCTTCACCTCGACGAAGTTGCCGATATGGACATCTTCGCCCAGTTCGGTGCCCGGGCGCAGCCGCGCGTACGGCCCGATGCGTCCGGCAGGACCGATCCTGGCACTGTCGACATGGCAGAACGGGTGCAATTGCGCGCCGGCGCCCACGGTGCTGTTGCGGATCACGCAGTGGGCGCCGATGCTGGCGCCGTCTTCCAGGTGCACGCGGCCTTCGAACACGCAGCCGACATCAATGGTGACATCGCGCCCGCAAGTCAGCTCGCCCCGCACGTCGATGCGCGCCGGATCCAGCAGCGTCACGCCGGCTTCGAGCAGGCGGCGGGCCTGGTTGCCCTGGTGGATGCGTTCGACTTCAGCGAGCTGCAGCTTGCTGTTGACCCCGAGCGTCTCCCAGATCGCTGCCGGCTGCGCCGAAACGATCTCGACGCCTTCCGTGGCGGCGCGCTCGACCGTGTCGGTCAGGTAGTACTCGCCCTGGGCATTGTCGTTGCCGAGCATCGACAGCCAGCGCCGGAGGTGGCCCGTCGGGCACACGATGATGCCGGTATTGATTTCGCGGATAGCCTTGACGGCCTCACTGGCATCCTTTTGCTCGACGATGCGGACGATGCTGCCCCCGGCGTCGCGTACGATACGGCCATAGCCGGTGGGATCGGGCATTTCGACCGTCAATACGCCGAAGCGCTCGTTGCCGGCCTCGGCCACCAGTGCCTTCAGCGTGGCCGCGGTTGTGAGCGGCACGTCACCGTACAGAACCAATGTAGGCTGGCCGTCGTCCAACAATGGAAGTGCCTGCATCACCGCATGGCCCGTGCCTAGCTGCTGGGCCTGTTCGGCGAAGGCGACATCGTCGGCGGCGACCGCCTCGCGCACATGCGCGGCGCCGTGGCCGACGACCACGACCAGCCGCGACGGCGACAGCGCGCGAGCCGTATCCAGGACGTGCGCCAGCATTGGCCGCCCGGCCACCGGGTGCAATACCTTGGGCAAGTCGGAAACCATTCGCTTGCCCATGCCCGCGGCGAGAATGACGATATTCACAAGGAGACCCCTACGTGAGTGTGTCCGAAAATATTCTGAAAAACGCCAACCGGGTGATTCGCGGTCTTCGCCGCCCAGCTTGGCTGCAGGTCCAGGCCCGATCGGTGCGGAATCCCGCAAACCCTTGCCAGTCTTGGGCTGGCGGCGATCGAAGCGGCCCGGCTGCAATGCGCGCCGATTTTAACATGGCGAATTCTGCCCAACGCGGCGCTGTTTCCGAATTTCACAATCGTTGGGCGCGGCGGATTTTGGTGATTTTCGGCGCCGCGGCGCTGTGCGCATGCAGCGCGATGAAACTCGGCTACCAGCAGGGGGATCGGCTGGCCTACTGGTGGATTGACAATTATGTCGATGTCACCTCGGCCCAGGAGCCGCTCACGCGCGAGGCCATCGCGCGCTTCTTCGCCTGGCACCGCAAGTCTCAGCTGCCTGAAATCGCGAGCCTGCTGCAGCAGGCCAAGGCCGAGGTCCGCCAGCCGGTGACGCCAGCCATGGTCGAGCACTTCCAGGACGCCTCGCAGCAGCTGGCGCGCCGCTCTTACGAGCAGGCCATGCCCGACATGGCTGACCTGCTGCTGACGCTGACGCCCGACCAGATCGCCCGCATGGAGAAGAAATTCGCCGAGGGCAATGCCAAGTACCGCAAGAAATTCCTGAATTCCGACCCGGCCGAGCGGGTCGACGCCCGCTTTGACAAGGTGATGGACTACGCGCGGCTGGTCTATGGCGATTTCTCCGGCGAGCAGGAAAAGCAGATCCGTGCGGCGGTGCTGCCCGTGGTCGAGAACGCCGAGTCGCGCTACGCCGAACGGGTGGCGCGGCAGCAGGAATGGCTCAAGATGGTGCGCTACGTGCAGGCCACGCAGCCGTCCAGGCCGCAGGTGATGGACCTGCTGCGGCGCTTCCGCGAATACTGGCAGAACCCGCCTGGCAAGCATGCCGTGAGCCACGATGCCAGCCACAACGCCGGCATTGCACTGACCGTGGCGATCGCCAACATGACCACGCCGAAGCAGAAGGCGCATGCGCAGGACCGGTTCCAGAAGTGGATCGACGATACCAACGCGCTGATGCGGGAGAAGGCGCACGCCCCGGTGCAGGCAGCGGCGGCGAACTGAGTTTCGGCCACCCTCAATGCAAAATGCCCGCTCGCGCGGTAATGGCGTTCAGTTAAGGTCCTTTCTGAGGTACCGGACGGTGTAGCGCTTAGGCAGGGCTTTGACCACACGGGGG
>NZ_JAGIQB010000064.1:0-27127 GCF_017815025.1 Cupriavidus phytohabitans | reverse complement strand
CGATCAAGCTGGTCGATGGCGGCGCGCAGAAGCGCGCCTTCGCCGATATCTCGGACGGCATCAGCGCGCTGATGCGCATCATCGAGAACCCCGGCGGCATCGCCAGCGGCAAGATCTTCAATATCGGCAATCCGGCCAATATCCACTCGGTGCGCGAGCTGGCCGAGATGATGCTGAAGATGGCCGCGGACTACCCCGAGTACGCCGAGGAGGCGCGCAAGACGCAGATCGTCGAGATCTCGTCGGGCGACTTCTACGGCAAGGGCTACCAGGACGTGCAGCATCGCGTGCCGAAGATCGGCAATACCATCGAAGAGCTGGGCTGGAAGCCCGAGGTCACGATGGAGCAGTCGCTGCGCCGCATCTTCGAGGCGTATCGCGGTCACGTATCCGACGCGCGCACGCTGGTGAACCAGTCTTAGGCTCGGGCAAGCGGCAACGGCCCCAAGCGCGACGAACGAGCCACTAAGCGTCCGCGCGGTCGAACCCCGCCTTGCGCGCCAGCACGATGGCCTGCGCACGGTTCTCCACTTCCAGCTTGGCGAAGATGCTGGTGATGTGGTTGCGTACGGTCTTCTCGCACAGGTCCAGGCGCGCGGCGATCTGGGCGTTGTCGCGGCCCTGGGCGATCAGTTCGACGATATCGCGCTCGCGCCGCGTCAGCGCGGTAAAGGCGGGATCGCGCACCGGCGCCGCGGCCGGCAGGAAGGCACGCACCTCGTCGAGCCAGCGGCGCCAGGCGGGCTCGGTTTCGAGCAGCAGATGGTTGCCGCTTTCCAGCGGCACGAAGCGCGCGCCGGGAATTTCGCTGGCGATCAGGCGGCCCTCGTCGAACGGCACGCGCGCGTCGCGCACTGCATGCAGTACCAGCGTCGGACACGTGACCCTGGGCAGCAGTGCGACCACGTCGATGTCGTTGAACACGCGCATGAAGCGCGCGGCATTCAGCGGCGACGTGGAGACGCGCTCCAGCTCGTTGAACCACGCATGCTGCTCGGCCGTGCCGCCCGGGATGAACTGGGTCGTGAAGAACTGGCGAAAGGCGGGATTCTCCTGGCCCCAGCCGAGTTCGGCGAGCTTGTTCATCAGCTCGGCTTCCTCGCGCAGGCTTGGGCTCAGGTTGTCGCGCTTGAGCCGCCCGCGCGCATAGCCGCCGTGCAGGATCAGGTGGCTGACGCGGCCGGGGTGCGCCACGGCGTAGGCGACCGCAATGGATGCGCCCTGCGAGATACCCAGCAGCGGGAAATGTTCCACGCCGTTGGCATCGACGATGGTTTCCAGGTCGCGCAACCATGCGTCGAACGACAGGTCTTCGATATCGCGGTCGGACAGCCCGCAGCCGCGTTCGTCATAGCGGATCAGCGTGTGGTGCGCCGACAGCGCCGTGATCATGTGGCTCCACACCGGGCTGCCCACATCGAACTCGAGGTGGCTCATCCAGTTGGCCGCCTTGACCAGCGGCGCGCCGCTGCCCGTGACGGCGTACGCAAGACGAACGCCATCCCGGCTGGTGCACAGGCGTATCTGCTGCTTGAACATCGGCATGTCGGGCCGCGCGGTGCTGGGACGGCCTGCCGGCAGCGCGGCCATCGGGCCTTGCTGCCAGGCAGGCGCGCCGCGTGACTTCACTAGTGTAGGAAAGGATCGGTGCGACCTTGCAGGGGATTGCGCCAGCGCTCACGGCGTTTGCGCGAATGCGGCGGCCCGGCATGAAACCGGGCCGGTGGTCAGGGATGAGCGTGTGCCAGCGCTGGGCACTCGCGTGTCATGACGCGCATGCGGGCGCACATGCGCTGGCATGGTGTGTCACTGAGGCACCCGATTATGCATGGCTAAGGCATTCGCCACTGTCGCGCGAGCCGCTGCGCGCGCCGTCGCTGTAGCCGTCGCGCGAACTGATGCGGGCCCCTTCGGTAAACGGGTCGAACGCTCCCATGCGCGCGCCGTCGGTATATGGATCGGGCCTGCGCATGCCGTCCCGGTACGGATCAAAGCCACGAACCGCGCACACGGACATGCCCTGGCGTGCCACCACGGGCAGCATCGAGGCCTCGGTCGCGGGCCGGTGCGCTCCGGCGGTGAGGGCGTCGCGCTGTCCATGGCGGGCATGCGCGGCGGTCCACGTGGTTTCGTCACCGACCGCGGCGTGGGCCGCCGGGCTTACACCTGCAGCCAGTGCGGCGGCGATTGTGGTGACGGTGAGCAGGGTCTTGGCAAACTTCTGATGCATTGCTATCTCCAACCGGGGATGCCGGCAGCAAGGCTGCTGCGGTCCCTCATGCAGGCGATCACCAACGGAAAGCACGGGCCGCACGGGATCGCCTTTGCCGTGCGGGCCGGTTGCCTGGCGCCGGCCGGTTGCCTCGCATCGCTGCAGCGGCGCGGCGCCTGACTCCTGGATCAGGAAGATGGCGGGTGTGGGGGAGCGGGCGCGCCCGGCGCCCCGCTTCGGTCGCTCAACGTCAGTGCAGCCATCCGAACATCGCGATCAGCGGCACCAGCGGCAGCGGCGGCAGCGGCCGCATCAGCCGCGCCGGACTGCGCCAGCGTGCCGCCAGGCACGCCGACACGCGGTCGGCGGCCAGCTGCACCGCGGTGCGCCAGAGCGCCGCATCCGGTGCCTGGCGACCGCGCAGGGAGCGCGCCAGCGACAGCGCGCGTCCCAGCTCGCGCGCCGGCGCGCCGTGATCGTGGTCCAGCTCGCGCAACGAGGCGAGCCACGACTCCCAGTTCGCGTGTGAATGACAGAAGACGTAGAGCAGCAGCAGAGCCGGTAACAGCAACACCGCGCCGGTGGGCGCGATGCGCTGGCGCAGCATGCGTCGCAGCCATGGCGGCAGCGCACGTCGCGGCAGGCGTGCACGACGGGCTTCGTCGGCATGCCGGCTGGACGGGCGAGACCACTGCTGCAACGAGCGCATGGCACGGCTCCTCGAGGAGGTGGACGCCACGAAGGGGTCCTGTGACAGGTTGAGGGTTGCATTGTCCGGCGCGAGGGACGGGCCGCGCATGAGGCCGTGGTCCCGGGCGGGTTGCTTCGACGCCCGGGATTCCGGGACAAGCGCCCCGGGAAGGCGCCGGCGGGTGGCGCATGGCAGGCCCGCCCCTAGTCCGCGCTGGCAGCGTGAAACAAAAAGCCCCGGGACACGCCTTGCAGCGCCATCCCGGGGCTTGCAGCGGCGGGCAACGGGCCCGCCGGCTTCAGATCTCGACCTTGGTGCCCAGCTCCACCACGCGGTTGGCGGGGATCTGGAAGAAATCCGACGGCTTGGCGCCGTTTTGATGCATCCAGGCGAACAAGCTCTCGCGCCACATCGGCATGCCCGGCAGCTTGGACGGGATCACCGATTCGCGCGCGATGAAGAACGAGGTCTCCATCAGCTCGAAATGCATGCCGAGCTTGCGGTCGGCCAGGTCCAGCACCTTCTGCACGTCCGGCGTCTCCTTGAAGCCGTATTCCGACTTCAGGATAAAGACGCCGCCGCCCAGGTCCTTGCAGCTGAGGCGATGATCGTCGTCGACATACGGCACGTCGCGCGTGATGAAATGCAGGAACACCACGCGTTCATGCAGCACGCGGTTGTGCTTGAGGTTGTGCAGCAGAGACACCGGCACCGACTCGGTATTGCCGGTCAGGAACACCGCGGTGCCCTCGACGCGGTGGGGCGGGTGCGCCAGCAGGCCGGCGATGAACGGCTCCAGCGGGATGCCGTCTTCCAGGCTGCGCGCGCGCAGCAGTTTGCGGCCGCTGTACCAGGTCATCAGCATGAAGAAGGCCATGCTGCCCAGCAGCAGCGGGAACCAGCCGCCTTCGGCAACCTTGAGCAGGTTGGCGGCGAAGAACGACAGGTCGACCAGCAGGAAGGCCGATCCGACCAAGGCCACCAGCGCCGTGTTCCACTTCCACACGTTGCGCATGCACACCGCCGCCAGGATGCTGGTAATGACCATGGTCGTGGTCACGGCGATGCCGTAGGCCGCCGCCAGGTTCTCTGACTTCCTGAACGAGATCACCACGCCGAACACCAGCACCAGCAGCAGCCAGTTGACCACCGGCAGGTAGATCTGGCCGATCTCCGCGGCAGAGGTGTAGCGCACGCGCATGCGCGGCACGAAGCCCAGCTGGATCGCCTGGCTGGTCAGCGAGAAGGCGCCGGAGATCACCGCCTGCGAGGCGATCACCGTGGCGCAGGTGGCCAGCAGCACCATCGGGATCAGCAGCGGCTCCGGCACCATCAGGTAGAACGGGTTCGCGGCGCCGGCGGGGTTCTGCAGCAGCATCGCGCCCTGGCCGAAGTAATTGAGCATCAGGCACGGCATCACCAGGACGAACCAGCCGATGCGGATCGGGCGCGCGCCGAAATGGCCCATGTCGACGTACAGCGCCTCGGCCCCGGTCAGCACCAGGAAGACCGAGCCCAGCACGATGAAGGCCTGCAGCGCGTGCTCGACCAGGAAGGTGATGCCGTACAGCGGATTGATCGCCTTCAGGATTTCCGGCGCCTGCACCATGTTGAACAAGCCCAGCGCGCCCAGCGCCAGGAACCAGGCCGTCATGATCGGCCCGAACAGCTTGCCCACTGCCGCGGTGCCATGGCGCTGGATCAGGAACAGCGCGGCCAGGATCGCAAGCGTGATCGGTATCACGAATCGCGAGAGCTTCGGCGCGGCGATCTCCAGCCCTTCCACCGCCGACAGCACCGAGATCGCCGGCGTGATGACCGCATCGCCATAGAACATGCAGGCGCCGAAGATGCCGAGCATCATCAGGATCTTGGCCTTGCCCGAGCGCGGCGCCACGGTGCGCAGCACCAGCGCCATCAGCGCCAGCACCCCGCCCTCGCCGTCGTTGTCGGCGCGCATCACGAACACTACGTACTTGATGGAGACCACGATGATCATGGCCCAGAACAGCATCGAGATGACGCCGAGCACGGCGTCGGTGCTGAAGGCGATGCCGTGCTCCTTGCTGAAGCACTCCTTGAGCGCATACAGCGGGCTGGTGCCGATGTCGCCGAAGACGACGCCGACCGCGCCGAGCACCAGGGCGCGCGTGCTGGGACTCTCGACGAAATAATGGCTGGTTGTGGACTGGGTAGTCATGAGATAGGGTCTGCCCGGCCGGCTCGCCGGCAGTTTTGTTGGCTCTGGCAGCTCGCAACCCGGCGCACGGGTGCTGACTGCTACGACCGTTTGCGGCGCTTTTAGCGTTCTATTGCATTGCACAAACCCGCGCAATTCTAGATGAACTGCCCGCCAACGACCACTCCGGATGATTCGGGTGCCGTTTTCGGGACTCGGCAAGCATGGTGGGGAAGTGGCCGGTGGTCAAGGGGCGGATAGGCAAAACAGCAGTGCTTACGCCCGCAAGGGCCGTGGCGGCAAGGCAACATTTGTGCGCCAAGACGCACTCACGAGGATCAGACGCCGAGGTAGCGGTCCAGCGCCTCAGGCTTGCCGGCCAGGTCGGCCGCCGGACCGGCCAGCACCACCCGGCCCTTTTCGAGCACCACCGCGCGGTCCGCGTGCGCCAGCACAAAGCGGAAGTTCCGGTCGACCACCACCGAAGCGATCCCGGTGGCTCGCACAGTGGCGATGACCTCCCAGATCTCGCGCACGATGCGCGGCGCCAGCCCTTCTGTGGCTTCATCCAGCACGAGGCAGTCCGGATTGGTCATCAGCGCGCGGCCGATCGACAGCATCTGCTGCTCGCCGCCGGACAGCTGCTGGCCGCCGTGCGACAGGCGCTCCTTCAGGCGCGGGAACAGGTCGAGCACGCGCGCCTCGTCCCAGTCGTTGCGGCCGTTGCAGCCCTTGCGGGCGGCCATCAGCAGGTTTTCACGCACCGACAGGCTGGGGAAGATGCCCCGCCCTTCCGGCACATAGGCAACGCCCCGGCGCGCCACCTCGTACGGCTGCGCACGCGACATATCGCGGCCGGCCACGCGGATCCGCCCCTGGCGCTGGCGCACGTGACCCAGCAGCGTGCGCAACAGCGTGCTCTTGCCCATGCCGTTGCGGCCCAGCAGGCCCACGGTCTCGCCCACGCCGACGGTGAAATCGATACCGCGCAGCACATGGCTGGAACCGTACCAGGCGTTGATGCCGGTGGCTTCGATCATCGGCGTGCTGATTGGCGTGCTGATTGGCGTGGTGACGGGCGTACTCATGCGGCCTCGCTTTCTTCCTCGCCGAGGTAGGCGAGCTGGACTTCGCGGTTGGCCCGGATCGCCTCGGGCGTGCCGGTGGCGATCACCGTGCCGTTGACCATCACGGTGATGCGGTCGGCGACCGAGAACACCGCGTCCATGTCATGTTCGACCAGCAGGATCGCATGGCCCTCGCGCAGGCCGCGCAGCAGCCCCAGCATGCGCGTCGATTCCTCGGCGCCCATGCCGGCAAGCGGCTCGTCAAGCAGCAGCGCCACCGGCTGCGTCGCCAGGCACATCGCCACCTCGAGCTGGCGCTTCTGGCCATGCGCCAGGTCGCTGGCAAGCCGGTCCGCCAGCGGCGCCAGTCCGGCGCGCTCCATGGCCTCGTCGGCCAGCGTGGCGCTGGTGCGGCAGCCCTGCGCGCTTTCCCACAGGCGCCAGGCACGCTGCGCACGCGACTGCGCCGCCAGCCGGCAGTTCTCGCGCACGGTCAGCGGCAGGAAGATATTGTTGCGCTGGTAGCTGCGCCCCACGCCGTGCCGCGCCAGCCGCGGCTGCGACCAGCCGGTGACGTCCTCGCCCTTCAGGAACAAGCGCCCGGACGTGGGCGGCAGCTCGCACGACAGCATGTTGATCAGCGTGGACTTGCCGGCGCCGTTGGTGCCGATCACGGCATGGATCTCGTGCAGCGCCAGCGACAGGTCAACGCCGGCCAC
Source organism: Cupriavidus phytohabitans (assembly GCF_017815025.1). Lineage (NCBI taxonomy): Bacteria > Pseudomonadati > Pseudomonadota > Betaproteobacteria > Burkholderiales > Burkholderiaceae > Cupriavidus > Cupriavidus phytohabitans. The sequence continues at coordinate 20,259 of NZ_JAGIQB010000064.1, read as the reverse complement.
GGCGGTGAGGCCGCCAAAACGGCGCGTGAGCTGCTGCGCCTGCAGTACCGGCGTATTCATGCGGCCTCCGTATTGCGCGCGTTGCCATCACCGGCCTTGCCGGTCTCACTGGCTTCGCTCCCGTGCCCGCCGTTGTTGCGCCCCGTCTTGCCGCGGCGCCCGTGCCGCAGCACCGCGGGCAGGCTCACCAGCCCGCGCGGCAGCAGTGCCACGGCAACAATGATGAAGCCGCCCATCACCAGCTGCCAGTGCTTGGTCAGCGTGCTGAACCATTCGGCGAGCAGCACGAACGAAAACGCACCCAGCACCGCCCCGGCCAGGCTGCCGACACCGCCCAGGATCACCATCAGCATGGCATTGCCCGACTGGTGCCACGATGCGATCTCCGGATTGACGAAGCCGAACTGGATGGCATAGAGGAAGCCCGCCAGCCCCGCCAGCACCCCGCCGGCGACAAAGGCGCCAAGCTGGTAGCGATAGGTGGCATAGCCGGCGGCACGCATGCGCTGCTCGTTATGGCGGATGCCCACCAGCGCGTGGCCGAAGCGCGAGCGCAGCACCAGCGCCAGCAGCGCGACCGTGGCCAGCAGGCCCGCCCACACCAGCCAGTAGAAGTGCATGGGATCGGTGACGGTCAGCAACTGCTCGCCCGGCACCGGGAATTCCGGACGGAAATAGATATAGGTGCCGTCGCTGCCGCCCGCGAGCTTGGTGTCATGGAAGACGAAGTACACCATCTGCGCGAAGGCCAGCGTGACCATGATGAAATACACGCCGCGCGTGCGCAGCACCAGCGCGCCCACCACCAGCGCCAGCCCTGCCGAGGCGGCCAGGGCGCCGGCCAGCAGCAGCCAGCCGTTGCCCGGCCCGGATTGCGGCGCGAGCATCGCGGTGGCGTAGGCAGCCATGGCAAAGTACGCGGCATGCCCCAGGCTCACCAGCCCGGTATAGCCGATCAGCAGCTGCAGCGACAACGCGAAGATCGCCATGATCATCACCTTGCTTAGCAGCTCGATATAGAACTTGTGGCTGTCCGCGGTCAGCAGCAGCGGCAGCACGGCCAGCACGGAGAAGGCCACCAGCCAGCCCAGTGCGGCAAGCAGCGCGGCATTGCCGCGGGAATGCCGGCGCGCCGGCAATGTTGTCGGATTCATGTCATCCCGCCTTGAACAGCCCCTGCGGCTTCCACAGCAGGATCACCGCCATCAGCAGGTAGATCAGCACGCCGGCCGCCTCCTGCCAGAACACCTTGCCAAAGGTATCGACGAAACCCAGCAGCAGCGACGCCACCAGCGCGCCCTTGACCGAGCCGATACCGCCGATCACCACCACCACGAAGCACACGATCAGCACCTGCCCGCCCATGCCCGGATACACCGACGACACCGGCGCCGAGATCATCCCCGCCAGCACCGCCAGCGCCACGCCCAGCGCGAACACGAAGCGGTACAGCACGGTGATGTTGATGCCGAGCGACTGCACCATCTCGCGGTTGGTCGCGCCGGCGCGGATCATCATGCCCAGCCGCGTGCGCCGGATCACGTAGTACATGGCCCCGGCCACCGCCAGGCACACCGCCGAGATAAAGAGCCGGTACACCGGGTAGGTCATGTCATTGCCGATCGGCAGCGCGCCGTCCAGCAGCGCCGGCACCTGCACGCCGTGCACATCGTCGCCGACCAGGATGCTGCGCAGCTCTTCGAACACCAGGATCAGGCCGTACGTCATCAGCACCTGCTGCAGATGGTCGCGCTCGTACAGGTAACTGAAGAAGGCCCACTCGAGCACGTAACCGAACACCACCGCCAGCACAATGCCGAGCGGGATGGCGGTAAACAGGTTTCCGGTCAGCCCGGCGAGCGTAAAGGCAAGGTACGCGCCCAGCATGTAGAAACTGCCGTGCGCCAGGTTGATCACGCCCATGATGCCGAAGATCAGCGTCAGGCCGCTGGCGACCAGGAACAGCAGCAGGCCGTACTGCACGCTGTTCAGGCACTGGATGAAGAAGGAGACGATGTCCATGCGGGCAATACATCAAGAAACGGAAACGCCACGCATGCTGGTGGCAAGCTCCCCTCTCCCGCGCGCGGGAGAGGGGTTGGGGGAGAGGGCCGGCGTTTGCGCGCGGCGACCTGCCGTGACTTCGTGGAGGCTCCTGCCCTTACCCCCGGCCCCTCTCCCGCGAGCGGGAGAGGGGAGCAAACCGAGCGATACGGAAAACCTTACAGCCTGCACCCGCGCGCCGGATCGGCCAGCGCCTTCACCGCCACCGAGCTGACCTTGTTCTCGCGCCCGTCCACCTTGCGCAGGTAGAAGTCCTGCACCGGGTTGTGCGCCTTCGACAGCGTAAAGGCACCGCGCGGGCTGTCGATCCTGGCCGCGCCCATGGCCTTGTACAGGTCGGCCTTGCGCGTCATGTCGCCCTTGACCGCATTGGCACCGGCCGCGAGCAGCTGTGCCGCGTCATAGCCCTGCACCGCATAGACATCGGGCTGCAGCTTGAAGGCCTTGGCATAGTCCAGCCGGAAGTTCTTGTCGCGCGCATTGGTCAGGCCGTCGGCATAGTGCAGCGTGGTCTCCAGCCCCTGCGCGGCATTGCCCTGCGCTTCCAGCGTGCCGTCGGTCAGGAAGCCCGAGCCGTACAGCGGGATCTTGTCCTTCAGCCCTGCCGCGGCCCAGTCCTTGACGAACTTGACCGCGCCGCCGCCGGCAAAGAACACGAACACGGCATCCGGCTTGAGCGAAGCCACCTCGGTGATCAGCGCCTGGAACTCGACGTTGGGGAACGGCAGGCTCAGTTCCTTCACCACCTTGCCGCCCTTGGCCTCGAAAGCCTCCTTGAAGCCCTTGACCGACTGCTCGCCGGCCGCGTACTTCCACGTCAGCGTCACCACCCTCTTGAGCCCGCGCTCGGCCAGCACCTGGCCCATCGCATAGCCCGGCTGCCAGTTCGAGAACGAGGTGCGGAAGATGTTCGGGCCGCACAGCGGACCCGTGGCTTCGTCGACGCCGGCGTTGGGGATGATCAGCAGCGTGTTGTTTTCCTTGGCGACCTTGACGATGCCCATCTGCACGCCCGAATGCACCGTGCCGACCACCACGTCGACCTGGTCGCGCTTGACCAGCTTGGTGGCGTTTTCCGGAGCCTTGGCAGGGTCGGATTCATCGTCGACCTTGAAGTACTCGATCTCGCGCCCGCCGAGCTTGCCGCCCTGCTGCTGCACATACATGCGGAAGCCATTCTCGATGGCGGTGCCGAGCGCCGCATAGGTGCCGGTGTACGGCAGCATGAAGCCGACCTTGATCTTTCCGCCCGGGGCAGCCGGCGCCGGCTGTGCGGTCTGGGCGAAGGCGCCGGCCATGGCAAACACGGTGGCGACGGCAAGGCAGGCAGGCGCGAGCCTGCGCGGGGTGATGCGACGCATGTTGTCTCCTGGTGGTCAAGCCGACGGCTCGCTGGACCGTTGCCGGTCCCCCTGCCGCTGCCGTGGCCTGCGACGGCGCATTGTGCGCCGCGGACCCTGCGGAGCGGGCGGGAAGCCCAATTATTTTAGGTATGAAGTATGTGTGTTTATATGCCGAACCGCGGCCTGCGTCAACGCCTCAGGCTGGTCCCGGTGTGGCGAGTGCCCGCATCGCGCGAGTTTAAGCAAGGTGGTTTGTGGGGCATATCGATGGATACCCTCGATCTGCGCCATGGTGCCGTACTCGTCGTCTTCGCCCTGCACCGCCAGCACAGGTCCCTTCAGCCCGGACAGCAGCGGGCGCAGGTCCCACTGGCGGAATTCCGGGTCGAGCCAGATATCGTTCCAACCCCAGAATGCGGAGTCGACATCGTCATGATGGCGCCCCAGCCGCTCGCGCAGGTCGGTGTCGAGGTAGACCTGACGCGTGGCGGCGATGCTGTTGACCGACAAGTCTTCCACCACGATATGCGGTGCCAGCACGGTGATGCCGTCCACGGCCTGCGGAAAGCTCGCGGCATAGATCAGCGCGATGGAACCTCCATCGCTATGCCCCATCAGCCAGGGAACGCCATGCTTGCGGCCGGGGCCGATTTCGAGCGCGTCGAACAATGCCGGCAAGGCCTCGCGCGCCTGGCGGTGCATGAAATCGGGGCGCCACTTCTCGGCATGCGGGCGCGGCGTGGAGCGGCCGTAGCCGTAACGTGAGAACACCAGGCCGCGATAGTCGCCGGCCTCGCAGAAATTGCGCGGGAAATCGCGCCACATGCTGACCGAGCCCAGGCCTTCGTGCAAAAAGACCACCAGCGGACGCTGCGTACGCGCGGGGCGCAGCCACTGGTATTCGATCTGGATACGACGTTCATCGAAGGGGATTTCCACCAGGCCGGCCGGCATCGGCATCTCGTTGTCTTGCATCGCTCTTGCATCGCTTCAGGAAGGCGTTGTCGGGGACTGGCGCGCGGCTTCTTCGCGCTGGCGCAGCCGGAACCGCTGGATCTTGCCGGTGGCGGTCTTGGGCAGTTCCGTCACGCATTCGATCTGGCGCGGGTACTTGTACGGCGCCAGCCGCGACTTGATGAATGCCTGCAGCTCCGCGGCCATGCCGCCATGCCATTGCTGGCCCGGCCGCAGCACGACGAAGGCCTTGGGCTTGACCAGCTCGTCGGCATCGGCCACGCCGATCACCGCGGCTTCCAGCACGGACGGATGCAGCGCCAGCGCGGCCTCGACCTCGAACGGCGAGACGTAGATGCCGCCGACCTTGAGCATGTCGTCGCTGCGCCCGGCATAGGTGTAGTAGCCGTCGGCATCGCGCAGGTACTTGTCGCCGCTGCGCGTCCATTCGCCGACGAAGGTGTCGCGGGTCTTGTCGCGATTGCACCAGTACATCAGCGCCGCGCTCGGGCCCTTGATGTAGAGGTCGCCGATCTCGCCGGGCGCACATGGTTCGCCGCGCTCGTCCAGCAACTTCAGCTGGTAGCCCGGCACGGCCTGGCCCGTAGTGCCGTAGCGTACCTCGCCGGGCCGGTTCGACAGGAAGATATGCAGCATCTCGGTGGAGCCAATGCCATCCAGGATGTCGCAGCCGAAATGCGCCAGGAAACGCTCGCCGATATCGCGCGGCAATGCCTCGCCGGCGGAGGTGCACACGCGCAGCGCCACTTCGTCGCGCGCCGGCAAGTCGGGCGCGGCGAGCATGCCCGCGAACAGCGTGGGCACACCGTAGAAAACGGTGGGCCGCTGCTCGCGCAGGCGCCGGAACACTGCCGTCGGCGTGGGCCGTTCGGCCATCAGCACGGTGGTCGCACCAACCGACATCGGGAAGGTCAGCGCATTGCCCAGCCCGTAGGCAAAGAACAGCTTGGCGGCCGAGAACACGACGTCGTCCTCGCGGATACCAAGCACCTGGCGGGCATAGAGGTCGGCGGTATGGAACAGGTTGCCGTGGGTATGCACCGTGCCCTTGGGACGGCCGGTCGAGCCCGACGAATAGAGCCAGAACGCCATGTCATCGGGGCCGGTGCGCGCGACCGGCGCTGGCGAACGGGTGCGAGCCAGCATCGCGCCCACGCTGCATGCCGGCGCCGCATCGCCGTGCGGAGCGGCCTGGATCACCGTCGGTGACAGACCGCTCTTGTCGATCGCGGCCTGCATCACCGGTAACAACGGCGTCGATACCACCACCGCGCGGGCGCCGCTGTGCTCGAGCATGTAGGCATAGTCGTCCGCGGTCAGCAGCGTATTGACCGCTACCGGCACCACTCCCGCCAGCAGGCAGCCAAGGAACACCGTGGGGAAGTCGACGGTATCGAGCGCGCACAGCAGCAGGCGCTCTTCCTGCCGAAACCCCGCGTCGCGCAGCGCGCCGGCAAAGCGGCGGGCGCGGGCATCGAGTGCGGCATAGGTCAGCGAAGTGGCGTCGTCGACATAGGCGACCTTGTCGCCCCGTCCTGCAGCGAGGTTGCGCGCAAGCAGGTCTTCGGCGGCGTTGTAGCGCGGCGGCAGCACCGCGACGGTGCCGGCGGCGGTCGCGGCAGTATTGGGGGGCGTCATGTCTCCACTCCTTGGTGTCGCAAGCCGCGCGCCACCGGGACCGGTAGCTGCGCGCCAGGCGCCAGGCCAGTCGCAGTTATCGCGATGTCCGGATCACGTTACGTGCCGGCACCGCGCTTTGCGATGCATTTTATTTCATATCAACTATTATGCAAGCAAGGGGATGCACTATAAGACAGCGCCTTGCGGGGAGTCGCTGAGCGGGGAGCCCGACGCGCCACAAGACACCGCAAGCCTGCTCGTATAATGCGCCCTTGTTTTTTTGCCGGGCGGCCCAGGTGCCGCTTGGCCAACATGACCTTCGACACCATGCGCCGCGACCCAGCCCCGCTGCCCGCCATCGATTCCGACGCCCGCCCCGCACGCGACGCGTCCGCGCCGGCCGCCAACAGCGAGCGCGACCCCTACCTGACGCAACTGGGCGACCGCATCCGCTCGCTGCGCGCCTCGCGCGGCATGTCGCGCAAAGACCTGGCGCGCGGCGCCGGCGTGTCCGAGCGCTACCTTGCCAACCTCGAAACCGGCACCGGCAATGCCTCGGTGCTGCTGCTGCGCCAGGTGGCCGGCGCGCTCGACGTGCCGCTGCCGGTGGTGCTGGCCGAGGTGGACGGCCCGAACGGCTTGAACGGCCAGCAGGCGACGGAGTTCGCGCAGATGGTGCAATGGCTCGCGCAGCTGCCGGCCGCGGACCTGGCGCGGGTGCGCGAAGCCTGCCGCCATGCGCTGGCGCCTGAGGAATCCGGTGACGCGCGCCACCGCCGCATCGCGCTGATCGGCCTGCGCGGCGCCGGCAAGTCCACGCTGGGCCGCGCGCTGGCGGCCGCGCGCGATGTACCCTTTGTCGAACTGAACACCGTGATCGAGCAGGAAGCCGGCGCCAGCCTGTCCGAAATCCATTCGCTGTACGGCCAGGCCGCCTACCGCCGCTACGAGATGCGAGCGCTGGAACGCACGCTGCGCGAGAACGAGCGCATGGTGCTGGCCACGCCCGGCAGCCTGGTATCGGAGCCGGCAACTTTCAACCTGCTGCTGGCACAGTGCTACACCATCTGGGTGCGCACCTCGCCGGAAGAGCACATGGCGCGCGTGGTGGCCCAGGGCGACATGCGCCCGATGGAAGGCAACCGCGAAGCCATGGCCGACCTGCGCCGCATCCTGCAAGCACGCACGCCGCTGTACGCCCGCGCCGATATCTCGATCGACACCAGCGGCCTGGATGCCGCGACCTCGCTGCAACAGCTGCGCGCGCAACTGCAGGCCGCCGGCGCCTGACCGGCTTCATCCCCTCCCACCCCGCCGCATTCCGCGCGCGGGGCAATCAGGCATTGCGCCGCGCCTTCCTCTGCACTATATTTCATCAAAAGCCGCAAGGCACTATAGTGCATCAAGGAGACAGCCATGTCCGCGCCGGCACCCGCCCCACTTCAGCCTGCCGCCCAGGCAGCAGCCCCCGCCCCCGTCACGTTCGAGCGCCATCCCGACCAATACCGCCACTGGAAGCTCAGCTTCAACGGCCCCGTCGCCACGCTGGCGATGGACGTCGACGAGGAAGCCGGCCTGCGCCCCGGCTACGCGCTCAAGCTGAATTCCTATGACCTCGGCGTCGATATCGAACTGCATGACGCGCTGCAGCGCGTCCGCTTCGAGCATCCCGAAGTGCGCACCGTGGTGCTGACCAGCGCGCGCGAGCGGATCTTCTGCTCCGGCGCCAACATCTTCATGCTGGGCCAGTCGTCGCACGCGTGGAAGGTCAACTTCTGCAAGTTCACCAACGAGACCCGCAACGCCATCGAGGATGCCAGCGAGCACTCGGGACTGAAATTCATCGCCGCCTGCAACGGCACCACCGCCGGCGGCGGCTACGAGCTGGCGCTGGCCTGCGACGAGATCGTGCTGGTCGACGACCGTTCTTCCGCGGTCAGCCTGCCCGAAGTGCCGCTGCTGGGCGTACTGCCCGGCACCGGCGGCCTGACCCGGGTGACCGACAAGCGCAAGGTCCGGCGCGACCATGCCGATATCTTCTGCACCACCACCGAGGGCGTGCGCGGCCAGCGCGCCAGGGACTGGAAACTGGTCGATGAAGTGGTCAAGCCGGCGCGCTTTGCCGAATACGTCGCCGAGCGCGCTGCGGCACTCGCCGCCACCAGCGACCGTCCGCAGGGCCACCACGGCATCACGCTGACCCCGCTGTCGCGCACCGTCGAGCCCGACGGCTACCGCTACGAGACCGTGCGCGTGCACATCGATCCCGCGGCACGCAAGGCCACGCTCACCGTATTCGGCCCCGACAAGCACCAGCCCGCCGATCTCGCCGGCGTGGTCGCGGCCGGGGCGCAATGGTGGCCGCTGAAGATGGCGCGCGAGCTCGACGATGCCATCCTGACGCTGCGCACCAACCACCTCGACATCGGCATCTGGGTGCTGAAGACTGACGGCGACCCGGCGCAGGTACTGTCAGCCGATGCGCTGCTGGAAGCCAATGCCGGCCACTGGTTCGTGCGCGAGACCATCGGCATGCTGCGCCGCACGCTGGCGCGGCTGGATGTGTCGTCGCGCAGCCTGATCGCGCTGATCGAGCAGGATTCGTGCTTCGCCGGCACGCTGCTGGAACTGGTGCTGGCGGCCGACCGCAGCTACATGCTGCACCTGCCCGACGCGCCCGACGACGCGCCGCGCATCTTCGTGTCCGCGGTCAATTTCGGCCGCTACCCGATGCCGAACGGGCAAACCCGGCTGGCCGCGCGCTTCTATGGCGACGAGACCGCGCTGGCCGCGGTGCGCGAACACATCGGCGCGCCGCTCGACGCGCTCAGCGCCGACTCGCTCGGCCTGATCACCGCCGCGCCCGACGACATCGACTGGGAGGACGAGATCCGCATCGCGCTGGAAGAGCGCGCCAGCCTGTCGCCCGACGCACTCACCGGCATGGAAGCCAATCTGCGCTTCGGCGGCGCCGAGAACATGGCAACGCGCATTTTCGGCCGCCTGACCGCATGGCAGAACTGGATCTTCCAGCGGCCCAACGCCGTCGGCGAGAACGGCGCGCTGAAGGTATTCGGCACCGGCAACAAGGCGCGCTTCGACTGGGACCGGGTGTAACGCCCGCCCTGCGCCAGCGAGCACAACGAGGAGACACCGTGAGCATCGACTACAGCCAGAAGATCCCCAACAACGTCAACCTGTCCGACGACCGCGCGCTGCAACGCGCGCTCGAACACTGGCAGCCCGCCTTCCTCGACTGGTGGCGCGACATGGGACCGGATGGCTCGCACAATTTCGACGTGTACCTGCGCACCGCGGTGTCGGTCGACCCGTCGGGCTGGGCGCACTTCGAGCACGTCAAGATGCCCGACTACCGCTGGGGCATCTTCCTGCAGCCGGCCGACCCGGAGCGCAAGATCCATTTCGGCGAGCACAAGGGCGAAGCCGCGTGGCAGGACGTGCCCGGCGAGCATCGCGCCAACCTGCGCCGCATCATCGTCACGCAGGGCGACACCGAGCCGGCATCGGTCGAGCAGCAGCGCCACCTGGGCCTGACAGCGCCCAGCCTGTACGACCTGCGCAACCTGTTCCAGGTCAACGTCGAAGAAGGCCGCCACCTGTGGGCCATGGTCTATCTGCTGCACCGCTACTTCGGCCGCGACGGCCGCGAAGAAGCCGAGGCGCTGCTGGAGCGCCGCTCCGGCGACCAGGACAATCCGCGCATCCTCGGCGCCTTCAACGAGCGCACGCCGGACTGGCTGTCGTTCTTCATGTTCACCTACTTCACCGACCGCGACGGCAAGTTCCAGCTGTGCGCGCTGGCCGAGTCGGGCTTCGATCCGCTCGCGCGCACCACGCGCTTCATGCTGACCGAGGAAGCGCACCACATGTTCGTCGGCGAATCGGGCGTGTCGCGCGTGATCCAGCGCACCTGCGAGGTCATGCGCGAACGCGGCATCGAAGATCCGGAACAGGTGCGCGCTGCCGGCGTGATCGACCTGGAGACGATCCAGCGCTACCTGAACTTCCACTACAGCGTGACCATCGACCTCTTTGGCGCGGACCAGTCGTCCAACGCGGCCACCTTCTACAGCGCCGGCCTGAAGGGCCGTTTCGAGGAAGGCAAGCGCGCCGACGACCACGTGCTCAAGGGCGACGTCTACCGCGTGCTGGAAGTGCGCGACGGCCATCTCGGCGAGCGCGAGGTGCCGATGCTCAATGCGCTCAATGAAGTGCTGCGCGACGACTACATCAAGGACAGCATGGGCGGCGTGGCGCGCTGGAACAAGGTGATCGAGAAAGCCGGCATCCCCTTCCGCCTGACCGTTCCGCACAAGGCCTTCAACCGCAAGATCGGCACGCTGGCCAACGTGCACGTGTCGCCGCAAGGCGAGCTGATCTCCGAGGCCGAGTGGAAAGCCAGCGAGCGCAAGTGGCTCGCCACGGACGAGGACCGCGCCTTTGTCGCCAGCCTGATGGGCCGAGTGGTCGAGCCCGGCAAGTACGCCAACTGGATTGCGCCGCCGGCGGTGGGCATCAACCGCCAGCCGATGGATTTCGAGTACGTGCGTTTCAACTGAGCAAGGAGATACCGGAGATAAGCGATGGGCGCCCCCGACATCATCAAGCAGCACCTGATCGACCCGGAAATCTGCATCCGCTGCAATACCTGCGAAGACACCTGCCCGATCGACGCCATCACCCACGACGACCGCAACTACGTGGTCAAGGCCGACGTCTGCAACGGCTGCAACGCCTGCCTGTCGCCGTGCCCGACCGGCGCCATCGACAACTGGCGCACCATGCTGCGCGGCGACGCCTATACCATCGAGGCACAGCTGTTGTGGGACGAACTGCCGGCCGAGGTGCCGCTGCCTGAGCTGGATACCGCGATCGAAGGTGCCGCGGCCGCGGCGCCGGCCGCGCCTGAAGTCACGATCCAATCGGTGGAAACCAGCCGCCACACCTCGCCGCGCGCGCCCTGGTCGGCGGCACACCCGTATGTGAACCTGCACGGCGTGCGCGCCCCGGTCACGGCGACGGTGGCCGGCAACTATCGGCTCACCGCCGAGGACGCGTCCAGCGATATCCACCATATCGTGCTGGACTTCGGCACCCACTTCTTCCCGATCCTGGAAGGCCAGTCGATCGGCATCGTGCCGCCGGGCACCGACGCCGCCGGCAAGCCGCACTACATCCGCATGTACTCGGTGGCCAGCCCGCGCGACGGCGAGCGCCCCGGCTACAACAACCTCGCGCTGACGGTAAAGCGGGTCGACCAGGACCATGCCGGCCGGCCGGTGCGCGGCGTGGCGTCCAGCTACCTGTGCGATCTGGCCAAGGGCGATACCGTGCAGGTGGTGGGCCCGTTCGGCGCCACCTTCCTGATGCCGAACCACGCCGAAGCCAGCGTGATGATGATCTGCACCGGCACCGGCTCTGCCCCCATGCGCGCCATGACCGAGCGCATGCGCCGCAACCTGGCGCACTTCCGCGGGCGCCGGATGCTGTTTTTCGGCGCTCGCAATGCCAATGAGTTGCCCTACTTCGGCCCGCTGCTCAAACTGCCCAGGGATTTCCTCGACATCCATTTCGCCTTTTCGCGCGACCCCGATGCGCCGCGCCGCTATGTGCAGGACGCGATCCGCGAGGCCGCCGATGCCGCGGCCGCCCTGCTCACGGACCCGAACGGCCATGTCTACATCTGCGGCCTCAAAGGGATGGAGGAAGGCGTGCTGGCCGCCTTCGACGCGGTCTGCGCCGGTGCCGGCCGCAACTGGGCCGAACTGGAAGCCACCATGAAAGCCGAGGGCCGGCTGCATATCGAGACCTATTAGCCTGCACGCCTGTCTAACCGATGCCGGCCCGCCAGAATCCGGCGGGCCGGCGCTTTTTGCGCCAAACGCTTCCCTTCTGAAATCGTTCGCCTATAATATTTCTCAAGAAACAGGAGCAAGGCGATGCAATCCAGGCGGATCCCGGAAACAGACCCCGCCGGCGGCCCCGACCCCGGCACCACGCTGACCAAGGCGGTCATGCGCGCCGCCAGCTTCCTCGGCATCAGCCAGGCGGTGGTAGCGAGTGTGCTCGGCATCAGCACGGCTTCTGTATCGCGCATGGCATCCGGCGGCTATGTGCTCGATGCCCACCGCAAGGAGTGGGAATTCGGCGTTCTGTTCGTGCGCCTGTTCCGCTCGCTGGACGCAATCCTCGGCCATGGCGACCAGGCGCGGCTGTGGCTCACCCATGAAAACCTGGCACTCGGCGGCAAGCCCATCGAAATGATCCGCACAACGGAAGGTCTGGTCCGTGTCGTTCACTACCTGGACGCCACCCGCGGTCGCATCTGAGCGCCGGCAGTTCGCGCTCACGCTGTGGCGGGCGGTGGAAGCCCAGCACGTTGTCTCCACCATGCCACTGGTCGACAGCCTCGAAGAACAGGCTGTGCTGGAAGCCGTGCTCGATGCCGGCAAACCCGCCGTGCCGATCGAGGCACGCCACCTGCACTACCTGCTGTTCACCCCCTTTCGCTATCCCCCATCCCCCTGGGGCTCGCGCTTCCGCGCCGCCCAGGACCCGGGCGTGTTCTACGGCGCCGCGGAGATCCGCACCGCCTGCGCGGAACTGGGCTACTGGCGCTGGCGCTTCCTTAACGACAGCCCGGCATTGCCACGCATCGACGCGCGCGCGCAGACGCTGTTCGAAGTGCGCATCGCCACCGACGGCGTGGCGCTCGACGCCCCGCCCTTCGACCGTGACCGCGACACCTGGACCGACCCCGACCAACATGAGCCCTGCCAGGCCTTCGGCCGCATCGCGCGCGAAGCCGGCCTTGGCATGATCCGCTACGCTTCGGTCCGCGACCCGCTCCGCGGCCTGTGCGGCGCGGTGCTGACGCCGCGCGCTTTCGCCCACCCGCAGCCACTGGCGACCACCACCTGGATGCTGACCGTGCGCCGCGACCGCGTGATCTGGCAGCGCGACGACCTGCAGCAGCGCGACAGCTTCGAGTTCGCCGCTACGCTGTGGCAGCGCACAAGCGATAGTCCCGGCGCGGGCTGAACCTGTTCGCGCTCGCGGCGATCTAATCGTTGTGGCATGAGGGTTGTCGCCGTGCCTGATGATATTTCGAATCAGGTGTTGCAATGCGCAACCAAGTGCCCTATAATCTTTTCTTCGACGGACGCGGGGTGGAGCAGTCTGGCAGCTCGTCGGGCTCATAACCCGAAGGTCGCAGGTTCAAATCCTGCCCCCGCAACCAACCGCTTGATGATGCGGTTGGATACTGCAAATCATCCGATCCGTCCGACAGACAAACCCGCCGCTGGCGGGTTTTTTGTTTTGGCCGCGCCGCTTCGCACAGGCTCCGCACAAACGCCGAGGGCATCATCCGTGCCGCATGCAACCGACCGCATCGCACTACCCTGCTGGCCCGCCCCGGCGCCCTTCGCGAGGGTGATACACTTTCGCCATTCCTCCCGGACGCCCCTCATGAAATTCTGCTCGAACTGTGGCCATGCGGTCGTGTTGCGTGTGCCTGATGGCGACAACCGCCCGCGCAGTGTCTGCGACAGCTGCGGCACCATCCACTACGTCAACCCGCGCAATGTCGTGGGAACGATTCCGGTCTGGGAAGACAAGATCCTGATCTGCAAGCGCGCGATCGAGCCGCGCTATGGCTTCTGGACCCTGCCGGCCGGCTTCATGGAAATCGGCGAGACCACCGCACAAGCCGCCTCGCGCGAGACGCTGGAAGAAGCCGGCGCGCGCGTGCAGGTTGGCGAGCTGTTCTCGATCCTGAATGTGCCGCATGTGCACCAGGTGCACCTGTTCTACCTGGCCACGCTGGACGACCTCGACATCGCGCCGGGCGAGGAAAGCCTGGAGGTCAAGCTGGTGGAAGAAGCCGACGTGCCGTGGGACGAACTCGCGTTCCCGACCGTGATCCACACGCTGCGCTGCTTCTTTGCCGACCGCGCCGCCGGCCGGCTGCAGGACGGCAGCTTCCGGCTGCATAGCCTGGATATCGACAAGCCCATGCGCCCGCTGACCAGCCGGGCCACGGTCACGCCCTGAGCGCCCGGCCAGCGCGCGCAGCACAACTCCCGGCACAGCCCGCATGATCGCCTGGCTGGATCCGCACGACCCGTTTCCGCCGGTGGAGCAGGCGCTCGGCGCCGATTCGGATGCGCCGGGGCTGCTGGCGGCGAGCCGCGACCTGTCGCCTCAGCGGCTGCTGCTGGCGTACCGGCAAGGCATCTTTCCCTGGTATTCGAGCGGCCAGCCGGTGCTGTGGTGGAGCACCGACCCGCGCATGGTGCTGGCGCCGCATGCCTTGCGTGTGTCGGTGACACTGCGCAAGACGCTGCGCCGCGTGCTGCGCGATGCGGACTGGGAAATTCGCGTCGATGACGATTTCCTGGCCGTGATGCGCGCCTGCGCCATCACGCCGCGCGATGGCCAGGACGGCACCTGGATCACCGACGACATCATTGCCGCCTATGGCACGCTGCATCGCAACGGCATGGCGCATTCGGTGGAGAGCTGGTATCGCGGCGAGCGTGTCGGCGGTTTGTACGGCGTAGCGCTGGGCCGGATGTTCTTCGGCGAGTCGATGTTCGCGCACCGCACCGACGCCTCCAAGATCGCGCTGGCGGCGCTGTGCGCCTTCCTCGGCAACCACGGCGTGGCGATGATAGACTGCCAGCAGGAGACCGATCACCTGGCCTCGCTGGGCGCCAGCCCGATCCCCCGCGCGCAATTCGTCGCACATGTGCGCGCGGCGGCGGTGCAGCCCGCGATCAGCCCGTGGCGGTTCGATAAGTCGGTGCTGGAGCGCTGGGCCGGGACACCAGCCGCGCCAGCCGGTTGAATCCAGGGAAGGACGCCGCCACCGCTCACCGCCCGTCCGCGCCCTCGCCCGCATCGTCCCGCCCGGAGCCCCCAGAGTCATGAGCAAGCTGAAGGAACTACCGCTCTCTGCGCTGCAGTTCTACGCCACGGCGCCCTACGCTTGCAGCTATCTGGAAGGCCGCATGGCGCGCTCGCAGGTCGCCACGCCCGCGCACCTGATCAACGCCGACGTCTATTCGCGGCTGGTGCGCGCCGGTTTCCGGCGCAGCGGCATCTTCACCTACCGGCCGTATTGCGACGACTGCCACGCGTGCACGCCATGCCGCGTGCTGGTCGACCAGTTCACGCCCGACCGATCGCAGCGCCGCGCGTGGCGGCGGCACGAGCACCTGCAGGCGCTGGTGGCGCCGCTGACCTACGTCGAAGAGCACTATTCGCTGTACCTGCTGTACCAGTCGATGCGCCACGCCGGCGGCGGCATGGACCAGGACAGCCGCGACCAGTATGAGCAGTTCTTGCTGCAGAGCCGCGTCAATTCGCGCCTCGTGGAGTTCCGCGACCCGCCGGGATCGCCCGAGGCCGGCCGGCTGCGCATGGTCAGCATGATCGACGTGCTGGACGACGGTCTCTCGTCGGTCTACACCTTCTATGACCCGCTCGAGCGTAATGCCAGCTATGGCACCTTCAACATCCTGTGGCAGATCCAGCAGACCCATGCGCTCGGCCTGCCACACCTGTACCTGGGCTACTGGATCGCAGACAGCCGCAAGATGGCGTACAAGGCACGCTTCCAGCCGCTGCAGGTACTGACCGGCAACCACTGGCACGCCTTCGAGGAAAAGGACGCCGCGCCCGCGGCCCCCGACACCCCCGAGACGCCTTCCGCGCAGGGGTAGCCCGCCACCGGGCAAGCGGCCCAGCCGCTACAATGCCGGGCTGGAATTCACTCTGTGACGGCCCCGCCGGCCGGCTGCCCCGTGCTCAACGCGCTCTACCCCCTGTTTCGCCCCGCCCTGTTCTCGATGGATGCCGAGGACGCCCACCATTTCACGCTGAACAACCTGCTGCGCGCCCACCGCATGGGCCTGGCCGGCTGCCTCGGCAACAAGATTGCGGATGATCCGCGCACCGTGATGGGCGTGCGCTTTCCCAACCCGGTCGGGCTGGCAGCCGGGCTGGACAAGGACGGCGCCTATATCGACGGGCTGGCCGCGTTCGGCTTCGGCTTTATCGAGGTCGGCACGGTCACGCCGCGCGCGCAGCCGGGCAACCCGCGCCCGCGCATGTTCCGGCTGCCGCAGGCGGATGCGCTGATCAACCGCATGGGCTTCAACAACGGCGGCGTCGATGCCTTTGTCGCCAACGTCAAGGCGTCGCGCTGGAAGGCCGAGGGCGGCGTGCTGGGGCTGAATATCGGCAAGAACGCCGATACGCCGATCGAGCGCGCCAATGACGACTACCTGTATTGCCTGGAGCGCGTCTATCCGCACGCAAGCTACGTGACGGTCAATATCTCGTCGCCCAACACCAAGAACCTGCGCCAGCTGCAAGGCGCGAGCGAACTGGACAGCCTCCTGTCTACGCTGAAGGACGCGCAGCAGCGCCTGGCCGACCAGCACAAGCGCTATGTGCCGCTGGCGCTGAAGATCGCGCCGGATCTCGACGCCGACCAGATCGGCAATATCGGCGACGCGCTGGTGCGCCACAAGATCGACGGCGTGATCGCCACCAACACCACCATCTCGCGTGAGGCGGTCAAGGGACTGCCCCATGCCGAGGAAGCCGGCGGCCTGTCGGGGCGCCCGGTGTTCGAGGCCTCCACGCGCGTGGTGCGCGCGCTGCACGCCGTGGTCGGCGACGCGGTGCCGATCATCGGCGTGGGCGGCATCTTCAGCGGCGCGGATGCGCGCGCCAAGATCGACGCCGGCGCGAAGCTGGTGCAGGTCTACAGCGGGCTGATCTACCGCGGCCCGGCGCTGGTGCGCGACTGCGCCGCGGCGCTGCGCCGCTGACGCTTATCCGCCCCCCGGGGGCGGCCACGCGATCCAACTCGAGGAAAACCTCGAAGCCGGGATGCGCAATTGCATGAAGATCGGATCGCCGCAATCGGGGTAATCCACAGGCAAATCACGAATCCCGCGCAATAATATGCGCCCCGATGGCCGATTGCAGGCTTCCGACAGCATCGGATGCTCTCAATCGGCATGATGACTACGCATTTCGTGCGCGAGAAGTGGTATCCTCGCAGGCTTATCGCTGTCGCATCCGACGCGTCCGCGCACGCTCCCTCCCGCCGCAGGAAGCCCTTGCGCCCGCCGCGGACCGGCACCGCCCGCCCATGCGCGGGTGCGCCAGGACAGCGGACCGAACCATCCGCGGCCGCATCCAATCCAGAACCGAGCTTTCGGGGGAGAACAAGCATGAAGTCCATCAAGGGTCTCGCAGCAACCAAGTCGATCCTGGGCGGCGCCGTGGCGCTGGCCTTGCTGTACGGCGGCGCCGTGCAGGCCCAGACCGTCAAGGTGCTGTCGATCGTCGACCACCCTGCACTGGATGCAATCCGCGACGGCGTGCGCGCCGAGCTGAAGGCCGCCGGTTATGACGCCGACAAGAGCCTGAAGTGGGAATACCAGAGCGCCCAGGGCAACACCGGCACGGCGGCGCAGATCGCCCGCAAGTTCGTCGGCGACAACCCGAACGCCATCGTTGCCATCGCCACTCCGTCGGCCCAGGCCGTGGTCGCCGCGACCAAGACGGTGCCGGTGGTGTATTCGGGCGTGACCGATCCGGTCGCCGCGCAGCTGGTCAAGAGCTGGTCGCCGTCGGGCACCAACGTGACCGGCGTGTCGGACAAGCTGCCCCTGGACAAGCAGGTCGCCCTGATCAAGCGCGTGGTGCCCAAGGCCAAGAACGTGGGCATGGTCTACAACCCGGGCGAGGCCAACTCGGTCGTGGTGGTCAAGGAACTGAAGGAGCTGCTGGCCAAGGAAGGCCTGACGCTGAAGGAAGCCGCCGCGCCGCGCACCGTGGACATCGGCCCGGCCGCCAAGAGCCTGATCGGCAAGGTCGACGTGATTTACACCAACACCGACAACAACGTGGTGTCGGCGTATGAGTCGCTGGTCAAGGTCGCCAACGAATCGAAGATCCCGCTGGTGGCGGCCGATACCGACAGCGTCAAGCGTGGCGCCGTGGCCGCGCTGGGCATCAACTACGGCGACCTGGGGCACCAGACCGGCAAGGTCGTGGTGCGCATCCTGAAGGGCGAGAAGCCCGGTACGATCGCTTCGCAGACCAGCGACAACCTGGAGCTGTTCGTGAACACGGGCGCCGCCGCCAAGCAAGGCGCCACGCTGTCGCCGGAGCTGATCAAGGAAGCCAAGACGGTCATCAAGTAATCACGGCAAGCCCGTCCCTGCCGTCGTTGGACGGAGGGCGCCCCGCCGGTCCTATCCGGACCGGCAGGGCATGACAGGGCGAGGCGGCAGGCAGCCCCACACGGGCAGCGCTGCCCGCCCCAAAAGCCGGCGCCAGGGTAGCCGCCGGCCCCCGCAACAGGATTCCCCCATGTCCCTTTTTTCCCTTCTGGGCGCCCTGGAGATCGGCCTGATCTTCAGCCTGGTGGCGCTCGGGGTGCTGATTTCCTTCCGCATCCTCAACTTTCCCGACCTGACCGTTGACGGCAGCTTCCCGCTGGGCGGCGCCGTTGCTGCGACGCTGATCGCGGCCGGCCAGGATCCCTTCCTGGCGACCGTGGTGGCGATCGCCGCCGGCGCGCTGGCAGGCTGGATCACCGGCTGGCTCAATGTCCGGCTCAAGATCATGGACCTGCTCGCCAGTATCCTGATGATGATCGCGCTGTACTCGGTCAACCTGCGCATCATGGGCCGCCCGAATGTGCCGCTGATCACCGAGCCGACCCTGTTCACCATCCTGCAGCCGGAATGGATGCCCGACTATGTGCTGCGTCCGCTGGTGCTGTTCATCGTGGTGGTGATCGCCAAGCTCGGCCTGGACTGGTTCTTCAGCTCGCAACTGGGCCTGGCGATGCGCGCCACCGGCGCCAATCCGCGCATGGCGCGGGCGCAGGGCATCCCCACCGGCCGCGCCACGCTGGCCGGCATGGCGCTGTCCAATGCGCTGGTGGCACTGGCCGGCGCGCTGTTCGCGCAGACCCAGGGCGGCTCGGACATCTCGATGGGCATCGGCACCATCGTGATCGGCCTGGCCGCGGTGATCATCGGCGAAACCGTGCTGCCGGCGCGTCGCCTGATCTGGACCACGCTGGCCGTGGTGCTGGGCGCCATCCTGTACCGCTTCTTCATTGCGCTGGCGCTGAACAGCGACTTCATCGGCCTGAAGGCGCAGGACCTGAACCTGGTCACCGCCGCGCTGGTGACGATCGCGCTGGTGCTGCCGGCCACGCGCAAGAAGCTGTTTGCCCGCAAGAACGGAGGTGCCTGAGATGCTGCGCGCACAAGACCTGAAGCTCACCTTCAACCCGGGCACTCCGATCGAGACCCGCGCGCTGCGCGGCCTCACGCTGGAAATCCCCAGCGGCCAGTTCGTCGCCGTGATCGGCTCCAACGGCGCCGGCAAGTCGACCTTCCTGAATGCGATCAGCGGCGACCAGATGGTCGACTCCGGCCGCATCACCATCGATGACACCGACGTCACCCGCCAGCCGGCCTGGGACCGCGCGCACCTGGTGGCGCGCGTGTTCCAGGACCCGATGGCCGGCACCTGCGAGGCGCTGACCATCGAGGAGAACATGGCGCTGGCGATGGCGCGCGGCGCGAAGCGGGGTTTCCGCCCGGCGCTGAACCGCGCCTCGCGCGAGCTCTTCCGCGAGAAGCTGCGGCTGCTGAACCTGGGGCTGGAAAACCGCCTGACCGACCGCATCGGCCTGCTCTCCGGCGGCCAGCGCCAGGCGGTGAGCCTGCTGATGGCATCGCTGCAGCCGTCGCGCATCCTGCTGCTGGACGAGCATACCGCCGCACTGGACCCGAAGACCGCCGCGTTCGTGCTGGAACTGACCGCGCGCATCGTCGAGGAAAGCAAGCTGACGACGATGATGGTGACGCACAGCATGCGCCAGGCGCTGGATTATGGCCAACGCACGGTGATGCTGCACCAGGGGCAGGTAGTGCTGGATGTTTCGGGTGACAAGCGCAAGGGGCTGGATGTGCCGGACCTGCTGAAGATGTTCGAGCAGACGCGGCATGAGCAGCTGGATGACGATGCGCTGTTGCTGGGGTGAGACCCCTGGCGCAAGAAAAAACGGGGAGCTTCGGCTCCCCGTTTCTTTGGCCTGGCGTGCAGACGGCTAGTCCGAACTTTGAGCTGGCGGCGCGCATAATGCTTTGATTTCTCACGGTTATGTGCGCGCGAGCGAGTCGATTAC
>NZ_JAGIQB010000063.1:0-27988 GCF_017815025.1 Cupriavidus phytohabitans | reverse complement strand
TCATGCAGCTTTCGTGATCCTCATTTAACGTCTCTGCCGCCCTTCCGTTGGCAGAGGTTTTTCAGACCATCCCTAATGGCTCGCTGCTCAAGGCCAACGAAATCAAGCGCGGCGTGCAGACCGGCCAGGTGCAGATGGGCGAGATCCTGATGTCGCTGCTGGCCAACGAAAATCCGGTGTTCGGCGTCGATGCGGTGCCGTTCCTGGCCACCAGCTACACCGATGCCTACAAGCTGTGGCAGGCATCGCGCCCGGTCACCGAGAAGGTGCTCGACAAGCAGGGCATGAAGCTGCTCTATGCGGTGGCATGGCCGCCCCAGGGCATCTACGCCAACAAGCCGATCAACTCGGCCGCCGACATGAAGGGGCTGAAGTGGCGCGCCTACAACCCGGCCACCTCGCGCATCGCCGAACTGGTCAGCGCGCAGCCGGTGACGATCCAGGCGGCCGACCTGGCGCAGGCGCTGGCCACCGGCACGGTCAATTCGTTCATGTCGTCGGGCGCGACCGGGGTCGACACCAAGGTGTGGGAAAGCGTGAAGTACTTCTATACCGTGGATGCGTGGCTGCCCAAGAACATGCTGGTGGTCAGCAAGAAGGCCTTCGCGGCGCTGGACAAGCCCACCCAGGACGCGCTGCTCAAGGCTGTCGCCGACGCCGAGAAGCGCGGCTGGCAGGTCTCGGAGCAGAAAACCAGGGAGTACCTGGCCACCTTGTCGAAGAACGGCATGACGGTGCAGCCGCCATCGCCGCAGCTCAAGGCCGACATGCAGAAGGTCGGCCAGACCATGGTCGACGACTGGGCCAAGACCGCGGGCGATGACGGCAAGGCCATCCTGAACGCCTATCGCAAGTAAGCAAGTAAGCCAGCTCCGCAGCCTCCCGCCAGGCCCTGCAGGCTGGCATGGCGGGAGCTCCCCTCCTTCCTGACGCTGCCATCATGCCGACTGCCCCACTCCCCAAGCGCTGGCTCGACCGCCTGCTCGACCTGTTCGCCGCGCTCGGCGCGCTCTGCATCCTCGCCGTCTGCGTGATCATGATCCTGATGTCGCTGTCGCGCGAGACCGCGGTGATCTTCAAGGGCGGCGACGATATCGTCGCCTGGCTGTGCGCGGCCTCCGCCTTTCTCGTCCTCGGCCAGACTTTCCAGCACGGCGGCATCGTGCGCGTGGAAATGCTGCTCGAAGCCGTCGGGCCACGCAGGCGCTGGGTGCTTGAGGTGGCCTCGCTGACCGTCTGCCTGGCGTTTGCCGCCTACGCGGCCTGGGCGCTCGGCACCTTCGCCTGGCAAAGCTGGGACATCGGCGATGTCTCGCAGGGACAGATCGTGATCCCGCTGTGGATTCCGCAGAGCTTCGCGGTGCTGGGCACCATCGGCTTCCTGCTGGCGGTGGCCGATGAATGGCTGCGCGTGGTGCGCCGGCAGAAGCCGCGCTACCAGCTGGCGCAGGAAGCTAAGCTCGCCGCCGGCGATTTCGGGGAGACGGTCTGATGAGCACGGTCCTGGTGGCATTGATACTGTTGCTGGTGCTGATCGTCTTCCTGGCGATCGGCGCGTGGATCCCGGTGGCGATCGCGGTCACGTCGTGGATCGGGCTGGTGGTGTTCTCGGACCGCGAGGCGCTGGTGAGCCTGGCCAACGCGTGGTGGTCGTCGAGCGCGTCATACACGCTGGCGTCGCTGCCGCTCTTTGTCTGGATGGGCGAGATCCTGTTCCGCACCAAGCTGTCGGAGCAGATGTTCAGCGGCCTCTCGCCGTGGCTGAACTGGCTGCCAGGGCGGCTGATGCACGTCAACATCCTGGGTTGCGGCATCTTCGGCTCGGTGTCGGGGTCGTCGGCTGCGACCTGCGCCACCATCGCCAAATCCGCGCTGCCGGAGCTGACGCGGCGCGGGTACGACGAGCGCACCACGCTCGGCTCGCTGTCGTGCGCGGGCACGCTGGGCATCCTGATCCCGCCGTCGATCACGATGGTGGTGTATGCGGTGTCGGCGGACGTGTCGATCATCCGCGTGTTCCTGGCGGGCTTTATCCCCGGGCTGATGCTGATGCTGCTGTTCTCCGGCTATATCATTGCCTGGGCCCTGGCCAACCCAGGCAAGACCCCGGCGCCCGACCGCTTCGACTGGCATGCGCGGCTGGCGTCGATCCGGCAACTGCTGCCCTGCATCGTGCTGATCGCCTTTATCGCGTGGGTCATGGTCACCGGCTACGCCACCGCGACCGAAGCCGCCGCCTACGGCGTGGTGGCGTCGCTGGGGCTGGCGTGGGCCGGTGGCTCGCTGACGCGCGCGGCGTTCTGGGACAGCCTGATGTCGGCGACGCGCCTGACCGCGATGATCATGTTCGTGCTCGGGGCCACCTCGTTCCTGTCGGTGACGATGAGCTTTACCGGCATCCCGCGCGCGCTGGCCGAGTGGGTGGCCGCGCTGCAACTTTCGCCGTGGGCGCTGATCGCGGTGCTGACTGTGATCTACATCATGCTCGGCACGGCGCTGGACGGCATCTCGATGATCGCGCTGACCACCGCCACGGTGCTGCCGATGGTGCAGGCGGCCGGCTTCGACCTGGTCTGGTTCGGCATCTTCATCGTGCTGCTGGTGGAAATCGCAGAGGTGACGCCGCCGGTCGGGTTCAACCTGTTCGTGCTGCAGAGCATGACCGGCAAGGACAGCAACTATATCGCCCGGGTTTCGCTGCCGTTCTTCATGATGATGGTGGTAGCCATCGCCATCATCACGATCTGGCCACAGGTGGTGACGTGGCTGCCCGACCTGGTCATGCAGCAGGAGGTCAGATAGCATGGGCCGGACGCCGCTCTTGAGCCGGCGCGCCGCGCGGAGGCGGCTGACCGCATGCACGTGATCGTCATCGGCGCCGGCGTGATCGGCGTCTGTTCCGCGTGGTACCTGCGCCAGGCCGGTTTCGACGTGACCGTGCTGGAGCGCCGCGCCGCGCCCGCGCAGGAGGCCAGCTTCGGCAACGCCGGCATGATCGCGCCGGGCTATGTCACGCCGTGGGCGGCGCCGGGCATGCCGGGCAAGGTGCTGCGCACGCTGTTCGCGCGCGAAGCGCCGGTGGTGTTCCGCCCGTCGGCGGACCCGGCGATGTGGCGCTGGATCGCGCGGTGGCTGCGCGAGTGCAACCTGGAACGCTACCGCGCCAACAAGCTGCGCATGCAGCGGCTGGCCTTCTACAGCCGCGCCTGCCTGCACCGGCTGCGCAGCGAGCTGGAGATCGACTACGAGCAGTCGCAGGGCTACCTGCAGCTGTTCCGCACCGCGCGCGACCTGGACCTGGCAGGCCCGGCGGTGGCGCTGCTGCGCGAGAACAACGTGCCGCACCAGCTGGTCAGCGCGCAGGAATGCCGGCGCATCGAACCCGGCCTGGCCGCCGATACGCCATTGGCCGGCGGCCTGCATCTGCCCGAGGATGAATCCGGCAACTGCCCGATGTTCGTGCGCGCGCTGCACCGGCATGCCGAGGCGGCGGGGGTAGCCTTCCGCTTCGATACCCAGGTGACACGCATCCGGCCAGGCCAGGGTGGCAGGCTGCAGGTCGAACTCGCGCACGGCACGAATGGAAGCGCGCCGGTGCTGGCTGCCGACCGCGTCCTGGTCGCCGCCGGCGTCGACAGCGCTCCGCTGCTGCGGCCGCTGGGCCTGCGCGTGCCGTTGTATCCGGTCAAGGGATACTCGCTCACGCTGCTGGTGCGCGACGAACTGCAGGCGCCGCTGGGCGCGCTGATGGACGAGTCATACAAGATCGCGATCACGCGGCTGGGCAATCGCATGCGCGTCGCCGGCACCGCCGAGCTGGGTTCGCGCCGGCTCGACCTGCGCCCCGCCGCGCTGCGCACGCTGGTCAAGGTGGCGCGCGACTGGTTCCCTGTGGCGGGCAACTACCAGGAAGCCACGCAATGGGCCGGTGCGCGCCCGATGCTTCCGGACGGGCCGCCGCTGATCGGTCCCACTGCGGTGCCCGGGCTGTTCCTCAACCTTGGCCACGGCTCGACGGGCTGGGCGATGAGCTGCGGATCAGGCAAGATTGCGGCTGACCAGATCGCCGCCAGCGCCGGCGCGGCACGCGGGCCCGACATCGACATGGAGGGCCTGCTGCCGGACCGCCATGGCCTGGGCCCCGCCGGATAGCCACACATGAGCCACCCTGCCGTTTCCCCCGCCGCGCCGCAAGACCAGGGCAACGGCTGGTTTGAACTCGACGCCGCCTCGGCATTGCCTGCCCCGCTGTACGACGTCGCCGCCATTCGCCGCATCGAGAACGCCGCCTTCACACGACTGCCCTCGTTCACGCTGATGTCGCGCGCCGGCGCCGGGGCCGCGGACTGGCTGGCGCGGCATGCGCCGGAGGGTCCATTGCTGTTTCTTGCCGGGCCGGGCAACAACGGTGGCGACGCGCTGGTGGCCGCGACGCTGCTGCACGGCGCGGGCCGCACGGTGCAGGTATGGATCGCGGCGGACCCGGCCCGGCTGCCGGCCGATGCGGCCATCGCATGGCAGCAGGCGCAGGCGGCAGGCGTACCGATACGCGAAGTCGGGGCGATGCCGGCATCCGCGGCGGATCCCGCACCGGAGTGGCCGCCACAGGCCGCCGCCATCGTCGACGGCCTGCTCGGCATCGGGCTGAACCGCGCGGCCGGCGACGCCATGGCGTGGTGGATCGACCAGGTCAACCGCAGCGGACTGCCGGTATTCGCGCTCGACATTCCCAGCGGCCTGTTCGCCGACACCGGTGCGGGCGCACCGGCAATCCGCGCCCGCCGCACGCTGACATTCATTGCCGCCAAGCCGGGCCTGCTGACGCTGGACGGCCGCGATTGCGCCGGCGCCGTCGACATCGCGCCGCTCGGCCTCGACTACCCTCCCGCGGAGCCGCCGCATGCACTGGCCAATGGCACGGCGCTGTTCGGCGCAGCGCTGCCGCGACGGCACCATGCCAGCAACAAGGGCACACATGGTTCGCTGGCGGTGATCGGCGGCAACCATGGCATGACCGGCGCCCCCCTGCTCGGTGCGCGCGCCGCGCAGTTCCTGGGGGCGGGCAAGGTCCATATCGGCTTTCTCGCGCAGCCGGCGCCGCTGCTCGACCCGGTGCATCCGGAACTGATGCTGCATGCGCTGGATGCCCTGGCGGTTGGGGCGATGTCGGCACTGGTGATCGGCCCCGGACTCGGCACCGACGCCACGGCGCAGCGGCACTTCGCGCGGCTGCTGCAGGCACTTGCCGCGGCGCCGCTGCCGACGGTGCTAGACGCGGATGCGCTCAACCTGCTCGCCGCGGATCCCGCCCATGCGGGCGCGCTGGCCGCGGCACGCGCACCCTGCGTGATGACGCCGCACCCGCTTGAAGCGGCGCGCCTGATGGGCATCTTGGTGGCAGACGTGCAGCGCGACCGCATCGCGGCGGCTGCCGCGCTGGCGCGGCAATGGCAGGCGGTGGTTGTACTGAAGGGCTCGGGATCGGTGATCGCAGCGCCGGACGGCAGCCCCGCCGCGCTGAACCCGACCGGCAACGCCGCGCTGGCCAGCGCGGGCACCGGCGACGTGCTGGCCGGCATGATCGGCGCATTGCTGGCGCAAGGCATGCCGCCGCTGCCGGCCGCGCAGGCGGCGGTGTGGATCCACGGCCAGGCGGCGGACGAGCTGGTCGCGCAAGGCACCGGGCCGGCTGGCGTGACCGCCAGCGAGCTGTATCTGCCCGCGCGCACCGTGTTCAACCGTTTGCTAGCGGGGAACGGCGCATGACGGCTGGCGCGGCATTGCTGCGCGACCCGACCGACCGGCGCCAGCTGCTGGCCGGCATCGCCCTGCTGGTGATCGGCCAATGGGTGCTGAGCCTGCTCGACGCCACCAGCAAGACGCTGACGCAGCAGGGCCTGCCGCTGGTCGCGGTGGCGTGGGTGCGCTATGTCGGCCATGTCATCGCAATCTTCCTGCTGCTGCGGCCGGCCGGCTGGCGGCGCCACTGGCGCCCGGCAAAGCCCGGCCTGCAGTGGCTGCGCGGCGGCCTGATGCTCGTGTCAACGCTGGTGTTCTTCAGCGTGCTGATGCTGATGCCGCTGGCGCAGGCCACGGCGCTGAACTTCTGCGCGCCGCTGTTCGTGGTGGCGCTGTCGCCGTGGCTGCTCGGCGAGCGCCCCGGGCGGCACGCGCGCTGGATGCGCTGGACAGGCGTGATCGTCGGCTTTGCCGGCATGCTGGTGGTCGTGCGCCCCGGCGGGCAGCTCAGCCCGCTTGGCGTGGGCCTGGGGCTGCTGTCCGCAATGGTGTTCGCGCTGCTGCAGATGCTGACGCGCCGCATTGCCGCGCATGACGCGCCCATGACCACGCTGATCCAGAGCGGCGTGACCGGCGCCTGCCTGACCTCGCTGATCGTGCCCTTCTTCTGGTTCACCGCTTGGCCCACGCCGATGCAATGTGCGCTGCTGCTGTCGGCGGGCATCACGGGGTCGCTGGGCCACTATTTCGTCATCCGCGCCTTCCAGCACGCCGATGCCTCGTTCCTGAGTCCTTTCCTGTACCTGCAGATCATCTCGGCCACCGTGATCGGCTACCTCGCGTTCGGGCAGTTGCCTGACTGGACCACGGCGGCAGGGATCGGCGTCATCTGCCTGGGTGGGCTGTTCGTCGCCGGCGGCGAGCCGGTGTTGCGCGCGGTGGCGGCGCGGCTGCGCGCGCGGCCCGTCACGGCGGGGCCGTCAGACAACGCCCGATAGCTGGCTGGCAGGCCCGATGCTATGTTGCAAGTGGTAACGATATGGCGCGGCGGCCTGCCCGAATGGTCACATTGCTGACGCTATACTTTCGCCTGCGACTCGGTTCACCCCCTGCAACCTGAATTGTCCTGCATGCCCACTGACCTTCACGCCTGGAACGCCCTGCTTCGGCACCATGACACGATCCGCGATGCACAGATGCGCGAGTGGTTCGATGCCGAAGACAAGCAGCGCGTCTCGCAGTTCTCGCTCGAAGCCGCCGGCCTCTACCTGGACTACTCGAAGAACCGCATCACGCCCGAGACCATGCGGCTGCTGGTGCAACTGGCGGCCGAATCCGGCGTGCCGCTGCGGCGCGACGCAATGTTTGCCGGCGAGCATATCAACACTACCGAAGACCGCGCGGCGCTCCATGTCGCGCTGCGCGCGACGGCCGGCGATGGCTACAAGGTCGACGGCGAAAGCGTCATGCCGGCAATCCAGAAGGTGCTGGAGCGCATGCGCAGCTTCTCCGAGCGCGTGCGGGGCGGCGAATGGAAAGGCGGCTCGGGCGAACGCATCACCGACGTCATCAACATCGGCATCGGCGGCTCCGACCTCGGGCCGCGCATGGTGTGCCGCGCGCTGTCGCACCTGTCCGACTCCGACGGCCAGCACGGCCCACGCATGCACTTCGTCTCCAATGTCGATGGCACCGACCTCGCCGAGACGCTGGTGCGCCTCGACCCGCAGCGCACGCTGGTGATCGTCTGTTCCAAGACCTTCACCACGCTGGAAACCATGGCCAATGCGCGCAGCGCGCGTGCCTGGTTCATCGCCAACGGAGTGGCCGAGAGCGAGCTGGCCAAGCATTTCGTCGCGGTCTCGACCAATACCGACGCCGTGCGCGAGTTCGGCATCGATCCCGCCAACATGTTCGAGTTCTGGGACTGGATCGGCGGGCGCTTCTCGCTGTGGTCATCGGTCGGGCTGTCGATCACGCTGGCCGTGGGCTTCAACGCGTTCGCCGACCTGCTCGCCGGCGGCCGCGCCATGGACGAACACTTCCGTACCGCGCCGCTGGAACGCAACCTGCCGGTGATCCTCGGCATGCTGGGCATCTGGTACCGCAATTTCTGGCACCTGCCGACCAGCTGCATAGCGCCCTACTCGACTTCGCTCGAACTGTTCCCCGCGTTCCTCCAGCAGCTGGAGATGGAGAGCAACGGCAAGTCAGTGCAGCTCGACGGGCAGCGCGTGCGCACGCATACCTCGCCTGTGGTGTGGGGAACGGCCGGCACCAATGGCCAGCATGCCTACTTCCAGCAGATCCACCAGGGCTCGCAAGTGGTACCGGTGGATTTCGTCGCGCCGCTGGTGCCGCCGCGCCGGCTGCCGGGCCATCATGCCAAGCTGCTCGCCAACTGCTTCGCGCAGGCCGAGGCGCTGATGCGCGGCCGCAGCGCCGACGAGCTGCGCGCCGCCGGCCTGAGCGACGAAGTGCGCATCGCGCATATGGTGTTCGACGGAAACCGGCCCAGCAACACCTTGCTGATGGAGGACCTGACGCCGCACGTGCTGGGCGCGCTGATCGCGCTCTATGAGCACCGCACCTTCGTGCAGGGCGTGGTGTGGAAGATCAATTCGTTCGACCAGTGGGGCGTGGAGCTGGGCAAGATCCTGGCCCGGCCGATCGAAGCCGAGCTCACCGGCGCCGGCACCGGCGCCGGCGCCGGCCAGCATGATGCCTCGACCTCGGCGCTGATCGAGCGCGCCCGCGCGGTGCTGAAGGCAGGCGCTGCCAGCTAAGGCATCAGACGCATCAGACCTCTGCGCCCATCCATTCGTCGCTGGCCACCCGGCCGGCGTCGATGGTCAGGATGCGCCCGCAGCGTGCCGCCACCGAGCGGTCATGCGTCACCAGTACCAGCGTCGAGCCGGCATCGCGGTTGAGCGCGAACATCAGCGCGATCACCGCCTCGCCGGTGGCCGTGTCGAGGCTGCCGGTCGGCTCGTCGGCAAACAGGATGTCGGGTCGCGCGACGAACGCGCGTGCCAGCGCCACGCGCTGCTGCTCGCCGCCCGACAGCGTGCGCGGATAGTGACTCAGGCGCGCACCGAGGCCGACGCGCTCCAGCATGTCCATCGCGCGCTCACGCACCTGCGACGTTTCACCGCGCAACTCAAGCGGCAGCATCACGTTCTCCAGCGCGGTCAGATGCCCCACCAGCTGGAACGACTGGAACACAAAGCCGACATGCCGGCCACGCAGCGCCGCGCGCTGGTCCTCGTCCAGTGCATACAGATCCTGTCCGTGCAGGCGCACCGTGCCCGCGCTGGGCAGGTCCAGCCCGGCCAGCAGGCCCAGCAGCGTCGACTTGCCCGACCCGGATGCGCCGACGATGGCCAGCGTTTCGCCCGGCGTGACGGAAAACGACACGTCGTGCAAAATCGTCAGCGAACCTGTCGTGTCGGCTACGGTCTTTCCAAGGGACTCGACGGCAAGAATGGAAGAGGACATGGATAAAGTGATCCGAGTGGTCCGAGTGATCCGGGGCAAGAGGCGCAGGCTGCTGCTGGCAGCCGCGGTGACGCTGACGATGCTGGGCGGGATGCAGCCGGCGCAGGCCGCAGCGCCAGCGCTGCTGGTGCTGGGCGACAGCCTGTCCGCCGAATACGGCATCACGCGCGGCACCGGCTGGGTCACGCTGCTGCAAGACCGGCTCAGGCAAGAGCGCTTCGATTATAACGTCGTCAATGCCAGCATCAGCGGCGAGACCACCATCGGCGGCAAGACCCGCTTGCCGGACCTGCTGTCGCGGCACAAGCCGGCCATCGTGGTGGTGGAGCTGGGTGCCAACGACGCCCTGCGCGGCCTGCCGCTGCAGACCACGGAGTCCAATCTGCGCCAGATTGTCAGCAGCGCGCAGAAGGCCGGTGCCGGGGTGCTGCTGGTCGGCATGCGCATCCCGCCTAACTATGGCCAGGACTACACCGAAAAGTTCTTCTCGCTGTATCCGAAGCTGGCCAGCGAATTCAAGGTGCGGCTGGTGCCATTCTTCCTCGACAAGGTGATGGCCCGGCAGGATTGGTTCCAGCCGGACCGCATCCACCCCACTGCCGAGGCGCAGCCCGCGCTGCTGGAGACGGTGTGGCCGCAGCTCAGGCCGATGCTCAGGCGCACCGCTGACAAGTAGGCGCCTGCGACGAAGCCTCCACAAACAAAAACCCCTGCCGCCATGGCAGGGGTTTTTTGCTGACGGCGCACGGCGTGGCGCGTGCCAGCCTTGCTAAGCCTTACTGCCCCCCCTGCGCCTGCGTGCCCGCCGGCGTCATCAGCTTGACCTTGGAGCGCGCCTTCAGGCTTTCGTAGAAGGCCTGAAGGTCGGCCTGGCCGGCAAGCTGCGACAGTTGCTGCGCTTCGGCCTGGCGTTGTGCCGGGTTGGCCTGCGCCGGCTGGCTGACCTTGGAGATGCGATAGACGGCATAGCCATCGGCGCCCAGGTCGACACCAACCACCGCGGGCAGCTTGCTGGCATCGGCCCGCAGCACTGCTTCGACCGCCTTCGGCGGCACGCCCTCGGCCTTGGCGCGCGACACGGTCTGCACCGCACCAAAACCATCGGTGCTGTCGGCCTTCTTCAGCGCCTCCAGGCGCGCCTCGCCATCCTTGCGTGCCAGCTCCGCAGCCTGCTGGGCAATATAGCCCTCGCGCACCTTGGCCTCCACCTCTTCGAACTTGCGCACGGTGGCCGGGCGATAGTCGACGATGCGCGCGGCCACCAGCGTGTTCGGCGCGACCTGGACGGCTTCGGTATTGCGCTTCTTCTGGACCGACTCTTCGCTGAACAGTGCCTTCAGCAACTTCTCGTTGTTGAGCGGATTCTGCGCGCCCAGGGCCGGGTTCGGCTGGCGGGTCACGTTATCGGCGGTCTGGATCGTCAGCTTGTACTTGTCGGCGGCCGGCTTCAGGCTGTCGGCCTGTTCGTACACCGTGTTGCCGAAGGCGTCGGCCTGCTCGGCGAACTTCTTTTCGGCGAACTGCTTGCGCAGTTCGGCTTCCAGTTCGGTGCGCACGGCTTCAAGCGGCCTGGTTTCCGACGCCTTGATGCCGGTCAGCTTGATGATGTGGTAGCCATAGTCGGTCTCGACCACGTCGCTGATCTGGCCATCCTTGAGCGCGTACATCGCGTCCTCGAACGGCTTGACCAGCGCGCCCCGGCCCATGAAGCCGAGGTCTCCGCCCTTCTCCGCCGAGCCCGGGTCCTGCGACTGCTTCTTTGCCACGTCGGCAAAGGTCTCGGGATGCTTGCGCAGCTCGTCCAGCAGCTTGGCCGCCTTGTCCTTGGCGGCCTGGCGTTCAGCCGCCGGCGCATCCTTCGGCGCAACGATCAGGATATGGCTGGCACGGCGCTGCTCATCGGTACGGAAGCGCGCGATATTGCTTTCGTAGTAGGACTTCAGCTCTTCCGGCGTGACCGCCTGCGCGGCGGCCAGCGCTTCACCCGACAGCACCAGGTATTCGACCTTGGCCTGCTCTGGCACCGAGAACGCCGACTGGTGGCTGTCATAGTAAGCCTTCAGCGCAGCGGCATCGGGCTGCACCTTGGCGGTGTAGCTGGCCGGCTTGAACACCAGCGCCTGCACATCTCGCTGCTGATCGCGCACGGCGATCAGGCGGTCGAGCAGCGACTTGGGCATGAACGCCGTTGCGGCCACCGATGCGCCCAGTTGCTGCGTCGCCAGCTCGAAGCGCATGCGGGCATCGAACTGCTCGGGCGTCATGCCCTGCGACTGCAGCAGCTGCAAGTAAGCCTTGTCATCGACCTTGCCGTCGGCCTTGCGCGGCAGCTGGGCGATCGCCGGCAGGTTGCTGATTTCCTCGAGCAGCTTGGCATCCGACACGGTCAGGTGCTCGCGCGCCACGGTATTGGCCATCACACGCTGCAGGATCAGCTGGTCCAGTACCGACTTGCGGGCTTCCGGGCCTTCGAACTGGCGCGGATCGTAGTTGTTGCCCAGGATCTGGCGCGCACGCTCGCTCTGGTCACGCACGACGTTGTCGACTTCCTGCACGCTGATGGCCCGGCCATCGACCTTGGCCGCATCGTGCGAGCTGTCCATGAAGCGCGAGTAGCTCTCCACGCCGAAGAACACGAACGACGGGAAAACAAGCACCAGCAGCAGCAAGAGCATCAGGCGCCGGTTGTTGCGTACGAAATCAAGCATGCGGATTCGGGTAATGGATTGGCACGAAAGACAAACTTCGCGATTCTAGCAGGAGCCGGTGGTGGCGGACCTTTTGTGGCGGGCGACAAGCACTCCGCACAAATGAAAAACGCCCGCTGAAGCGGGCGTTTCATAAAACTGGCGGAGTGGACGGGACTCGAACCCGCGACCCCCGGCGTGACAGGCCGGTATTCTAACCGACTGAACTACCACTCCTTTGTCGGTTGCTTCCTGACGCATATTTGCCGCGTTTGCGATGGGGAACGTGGTGGGTGCTGAGGGGCTCGAACCCCCGACCTACGCCTTGTAAGGGCGCCGCTCTACCAACTGAGCTAAGCACCCGTTCGACCATCGCAGGCACGCTGCCTGCAGGTTGCTTTCGCTTCGCACCTCGCGGCAGTTGCCGTGGTTTGCGTTGCGAGGGCGCAAGTGTAATACAGGAGATTTCAGTTTGCCAAGGCCGTGCGCATAAAAAAACGCCGCCGGGCATCGCTGCCCCGCGGCGTTCATTTCACGCAGCCCGATCAGTGGTGCAGACGCTCCACCTTGGCCGTGGCCTTGTCCGCCACGTCAGCGGGCTTGGCATCCTCTTCCGCCAACGGCTCCGGTTTGCGCTCGAGCGCCAGTTCCAGCACCTTGTCGATCCAGCGCACCGGCACGATCTCGATGGCGTTCTTCACGTTGTCGGGGATCTCGGCCAGATCCTTGACGTTTTCCTCCGGAATCAGCACCAGCTTGATGCCGCCACGGTGGGCCGCCAGCAGCTTTTCCTTCAGGCCACCGATCGGCAGCACCTCGCCGCGCAGCGTGATCTCGCCCGTCATGGCGACATCCGCGCGCACCGGGATGCCGGTCAGCACCGACACCAGCGCCGTGGTCATGGCACCGCCTGCCGACGGGCCGTCCTTGGGCGTCGCGCCTTCAGGCACGTGGATGTGGATGTCGCGCTTCTCGAACATCTCATCCGTGATCCCCAGACGGCGTGCCCGCGAACGCACCACCGAACGTGCGGCCTCGACCGACTCCTTCATCACATCGCCCAGCGAACCGGTGCGGGTGATGTTGCCCTTGCCCGGCATGATCGCGGCTTCGATGGTCAGCAGGTCGCCGCCCACCTCGGTCCACGCCAGACCGGTCACCTGGCCAACCTGGTTTTCCTTGCCGGCCAGACCGAAGTCGTACTTGCGCACGCCCAGGAATTTGTCCAGGTTCTCGGAATCGACCTTGATGGTGCCGGACTCCTTCCTCAGCAGCAGGAGCTTGACCGCCTTGCGGGCAATCTTGGACACCTCGCGCTCAAGCGAACGCACACCGGCTTCGCGCGTGTAGTAGCGGATGATGTCGCGAATTGCAGCATCGGTCACCTCGATCTCGCCAGCCTTCAGACCGTTGTTCTTGATCTGCTTGGGCAGCAGGTAACGCGTGGCGATGTTGAGCTTCTCCTCCTCGGTGTAACCCGACAGGCGGATCACTTCCATACGGTCGAGCAGCGGGGGCGGGATATTCAGCGAGTTCGACGTCGCCACGAACATCACGTCCGACAGGTCGAAATCCACCTCGATGTAGTGGTCCTGGAACGTATGGTTCTGTTCCGGGTCCAGCACCTCGAGCAGCGCCGACGACGGATCGCCGCGGAAATCCATGCCCATCTTGTCGATTTCATCGAGCAGGAAGAGCGGATTGCGCACGCCGACCTTGGACAGGCTCTGCAGGATCTTGCCCGGCATCGAGCCGATGTAGGTACGGCGGTGGCCGCGGATTTCGGCCTCGTCACGCACGCCACCCAGTGCCATGCGTACGAACTTGCGGTTCGTCGCGCGCGCCACCGACTGGCCGAGCGAGGTCTTGCCCACGCCGGGAGGCCCGACCAGGCACAGGATCGGCGCCTTCACCTTGTCCACGCGCTGTTGCACCGCGAGGTACTCGAGAATGCGTTCCTTGACCTTCTCCAGGCCGTAGTGGTCTTCATCCAGCACGCGCTCGGCGTTGGCCAGGTCATTGTTGACCTTGCTCTTCTTGCGCCACGGCAGGTTCACCAGCGTGTCGATGTAGTTGCGCACGACGGTGGCCTCGGCCGACATCGGCGACATCAGCTTGAGCTTCTTGAACTCGGCGTCGGCCTTCTTCTTGGCTTCCTTCGGCATGCGCGCAGCCTTGATGCGCTTGTCGAGCTCTTCCAGGTCGGCGCCTTCCTCGCCCTCGCCCAGTTCCTTCTGGATGGCCTTGACCTGCTCGTTCAGGTAGTACTCGCGCTGGCTCTTCTCCATCTGGCGCTTGACGCGGCCGCGGATGCGCTTTTCAACCTGCAGGATGTCGATCTCGCCCTCGAGCTGCGACAGCAGGCTTTCCAGGCGCTCGGTCACATTGACCATCTCCAGGATCTTCTGCTTCTGCTCGAGCTTGATCGGCAGGTGCGCGGCGATGGTGTCGGCCAGGCGGCCAGCCTCGTCAATACCCGACAGCGAGGTCAGGATCTCCGGCGGGATCTTCTTGTTGAGCTTTACGTACTGGTCGAACTGCGACACGATCGCGCGGCGCAGGGCCTCGGTCTCGGCGCTCTCGCCAGGTGCGGGCGGCACGGGCACGGCTTCGCACATGAAGTGCGAATCGTCCTCGCTCACCTCGCGGATATTGGCACGCTGCGTACCCTCGACCAGCACCTTCACGGTACCGTCGGGCAGCTTCAGCATTTGCAGGATATTGGCGATGCAGCCGACCTCGTACAGGTCGTCGGCGGTCGGCTCGTCCTTGGCCGCCGTCTTCTGGGCTACGAGCATGATGCTCTTGCCCGCCTCCATCGCAGTCTCAAGCGCCTTGATGGACTTCGGGCGTCCCACGAACAGCGGGATCACCATGTGCGGAAACACCACCACGTCGCGCAGCGGCAACAGTGGGAGGCGAATCGGCTCGGCCGGGAGGAGTTGTGTTCCGGACATCATTTTCCCCAAGTCAGTCATTTAAGGCGTAAATTGGGCCGCCTGATTCGATTACAAGATACATGCCAATCGATTCACCAAGACAGGAAGATGCCGCTCCCTGCACTTGCAGGCCCCTCTGAAACAGCATACCCGCGTTTCCTCCTTCTCGTCGGTGGAAATAAACAAAAAAAGCCGCTCGCTTCTACGCGAACGGCTTTCTCGCCTCGCTGCCGGTGTGGTTCCAAACACTTACCACCCTTGGCAGCTCTCGCGTCAGTTGGAGCCTGCCACTTTCGGCTGCTGCTCTTCGTACATCAGCAGCGGTGGTGCATCTCCGGTGATCGTATTCTCATCGATCACCACCTTTTGCACGCCCTTGTAATTCGGCAGGTCATACATGACGTCCATCAGCGATTGCTCCAGGATGGAACGCAGGCCGCGGGCGCCGGTCTTGCGGCGAATCGCCTTGCGAGCGATCGCGGTCAGCGCACCCGGGCGGATTTCCAGCTCGACGCCTTCCATCGCCAGCAGCTTCTGGTATTGCTTGACCAGCGCGTTCTTGGGCTCGACCAGGATCTGCACCAGCGCGGCCTCGTCCAGCTTGGCCAGCGTGGCGACCACCGGCAGGCGGCCGATCAGTTCGGGAATCAGGCCGAACTTGATCAGGTCTTCCGGCTCGGTCTGCGGCAGGACTTCGCTGACGTCGCGCTCTTCCTTGCTCTTGACCTGCGCGGCGAAGCCGATGCCGGTCTTGTCCGAGCGCTGCATGATGACCTTTTCCAGGCCGTCGAACGCGCCGCCGCAGATAAACAGGATGTTGGTCGTATCGACCTGCAGGAAGTCCTGGTTCGGATGCTTGCGGCCACCCTGCGGCGGCACCGAGGCCATCGTGCCCTCGATCAGCTTCAGCAGGGCTTGCTGCACGCCCTCGCCCGAAACGTCGCGCGTGATCGACGGGTTGTCGGACTTGCGCGAGATCTTGTCGATCTCATCGATGTAGACGATGCCGCGTTGCGCCTTCTCGACTTCGTAGTTGCAGTTCTGCAGCAGCTTCTGGATGATGTTCTCGACGTCCTCGCCCACGTAGCCGGCTTCGGTCAGCGTGGTCGCGTCGGCGATCACGAACGGCACGTTGAGCAGGCGCGCCAGCGTCTGCGCGAGCAGCGTCTTGCCGGAGCCGGTCGGCCCGATCAGCAGGATGTTGCTCTTGGACAGCTCGACATCGTCCTTCTTGCCGAGGTGCTTCAGGCGCTTGTAGTGGTTATAGACCGCGACGGCCAGGATTTTCTTGGCCTGTTCCTGGCCGATCACATACTGGTCCAGGCTTTCGCGGATTTCGTGGGGCGTGGGCAGGTCCGAGCGCGCGGCCGCGGCGGCGTCTTTCTCGGTTGCGGTGGCTTCGTCACGAATGATCTCGTTGCACAGGTCGATGCATTCGTCGCAAATGAACACCGAGGGGCCCGCAATCAGCTTCTTGACCTCATGCTGGCTCTTGCCGCAGAAGGAGCAGTAGAGAAGCTTTTCGCTGGATGAACCTTTTTTGTCCGCCATAGGAATCAGTCACTTTTGCATTGCGCACACCGCGGGGCGAAAGGCTCCCCGGCGATACGCTTTAAACGCATCATACGCCAAAACAATTGGCCTCACCGGCGCTCTCCCCCAAGGCTGTGGGGCAAAAGCAAAGAACGAGGCACAAGGCCTCGTTCCGGTGTAGCCTTCGCGTTTTGGCAATGCTGCCGCGCCAGGGCGTTCCGCGCAATGCGGGTTTCCCGGCAGACCGGCATAGCCGCCGTTGCGGATTGCGCCGCGGCGGCCCGTGGCATCAGCCGCGGCGGGCGATGACCTTGTCCACCAGGCCGTAGTCCACCGCCTGGTCGCCGCTCATGAAGTTGTCGCGATCGGTATCGCGCGCAATCTTCTCGACCGGCTGGCCGGTCACTTCCGACAGGATGCTGTTCAGCCGCTCGCGCAGGTACAGGATCTCGCGCGCCTGGATCTCGATATCCGAGGCCTGGCCGCGCGCGCCGCCCAGCGGCTGGTGGATCATGATGCGCGAGTTGGGCAGCGCGAAACGCTTGCCCTTGGCGCCGGCCGCCAGCAGGAAGGCGCCCATGCTCGCCGCCATGCCCATGCACAGCGTGGACACATCCGGCTTGATGAACTGCATGGTGTCGTAGATCGCCAGCCCCGCCGAAACGGAACCGCCCGGCGAGTTGATGTAGAGCGACACGTCCTTGTCGGGGTTTTCGCTCTCCAGGAACAGCAGCTGTGCCACCACCAGGTTGGCGGTCTGGTCGTTGACCTCGCCCACCATGAACACCACGCGCTCCTTCAGCAGGCGCGAATAGATGTCATAGGCGCGCTCGCCCCGGCCGGACTGCTCGACGACCATCGGCACCAGCCCCAGGCCCTGGGTTTCCAGTGCCGAAGCCTGCGTGGTGGCGAGACGGTCAAGCAAATCATTGCGGGTCATGCAGGTTCTCCATGGATTCGTCGGATCGCAAGGCAATCAGTCACTCGGGACACCGGCCCGCTTCCTTCGCCGTGGCGCGGAGGAAAGCGGGCTTGCGGGTTATCCCCGACCTCAGGCAGCTTGCTGCTGGTTGCCTTCGGCGGTGAGTTCCTCGAAGGACACCTTCTTGTCGGTGACCTTGGCCTTGTCGCACACGAAATTTACCACGTTGTTTTCGAGCACGTAGGCTTCCATTTCAGCCAGGCGTTGCTGGTCGCCGTAGTACCAGCGCATCACTTCCTTCGGATCTTCGTAGCTCTTGGCGAAGTCCTCGATCTCGGCCTTGATCTGGTCGGCCTTGGCTTCCAGGCCGTTGGCCTTGACGATCTCGGCCAGGATCAGGCCCAGCTTGACGCGGCGCTCTGCCTGCTGCGCGAACATCTCGGCCGGGATCGGCATGTCCTTGGCGTTGGGCATGCCACGCTGCTCCAGGTCGCGGCGGGCCATCTCGACCAGGCGCTCCTGGTCCTGCTCGATCAGGGCCTTCGGCACGTCCAGCTCGCTTGCCTTCAGCAGGGCTTCCATGACCTGGTCCTTCAGCATCGAATGCGTGCGGCGCTTGACTTCACGCTCCAGGTTCTCGCGGATGTCGGCGCGCATCTTCTCGACGCTGCCGTCGGCGATGCCCAGCGACTTGGCGAAGGCTTCGTTGATTTCCGGCAGGTGGGCCCACTCGATCTTCTTCAGCGTCACGGTGAACTCGGCGGTCTTGCCGGCCACTTCCTTGCCGTGGTAGTCCTCCGGGAAGGCCAGCGGGAAGCTCTTGCTTTCGCCGACCTTCAGGCCCAGCGTGGCCTGCTCGAACTCGGGCAGCATGCGGCCTTCGCCCAGCACGAACGGGAAGTCCTCGGCCTTGCCGCCGGCGAACTCTTCACCGTCGATCTTGCCGACGAAGTCCAGCGTCACGCGGTCGCCGTTCTGGGCGGTGACGTCGGCACCGCCGTCGCCATGCTCGCCGGCTTCGCCGCGGGTGTGGTAGTGGACGCGCTGCTTGCGCAGGATGTCGACGGTCTTGTCGACTTCGGCGTCGGTGATCTCGGTGCCGGTGCGGGTCACTTCGGCGGCCGACAGGTCGCCGATCTTCACTTCCGGGTACACCTCGAAGGTGGCATCGAATGCGACCTGGTCAGCTTCCACGCCTTCGGTCTTGATCTCGAACTTGGGCTGGCCGGCAACCTTGACGTCCTGTTCCTTGGTGATGTCGAAGAACTTGCGCGCGGCCTTGTCGAAGCGCACTTCGAACTCGACTTGCTGGCCGTATTGCTTCTCGACCATCTTCATCGGCACCTTGCCCGGACGGAAGCCCGACATCTTCACGGTCTTCGACAGGCGAACCAGGCGCTCCTGCTTTTCCTTCTCCACTTCGGCCTTGGGGAAGGCCAGGGTCACCTTGCGGTCCAGCTTGCCGAGGTTCTCAATCACGTTCGACATGGTCGTAGATCCAATCCAGAAATGTAGTTGTGTTCGTTGGCGCTACCGCTTGCGCTGCGCCATTTGCAGCACTGCCTGGGGCCGACGCGGCGCGACGGCGCACGGAGGGCTCCGCGCAAACGGAAAACGGGGATTATCGCACGGTTTTGGTTCGGTTCCGGCGTTTTTACCCTGAAGCAGACCTGGAAGCGCTTTCCGGCGCCCTCGCCGCTAGCCCGCCTGGCCGTGGCGCAGCGCGCGCAGCAGCAGGCGTGCCGGATCGACGGCATCGGCCAGGTCGGCCTCTAGCGGCAGCGGCTCGCCTTCGATCTGGCTGGCCAGCAGCTCGGCCCCCAGTGCCGCCCATGTGAGGCCGCGCGACGCATAGGCAAGGGCCGCGTACAGGCCGGGGACACGCGGCAGGTCACGCAGGTGCGCGCCGCGCAATGCACCTGCTTGCGTACGTGCCGCCACCTCGTCGGCGACCTGGCCGATCAGCGGCAGCCGGTTGTGCGTGACCGTGCGCACGCCGACATAGCCGGTCAGCGCGGCGGGGTCGATGCCGGCCACCGCGCCGGCCTGCCGCGGCAGCAGGCCGGCCAGGCGCGCCAGGTTGGCGGCATGCACTTCCGGACGCTCGGCCAGTGGCCCTTCGTCGGGGTCGTAGCTGGAGCCGACACGGCCAGTACCGTCCGCCGCACGCGGCAGCAGGTAGCCGGCGCCGGTGACCACGCAGTCGGGCCAGCCGCCGATCGCATCGACCTGCGCGGCCGGCAGCGTAGTGAGCTGGCCGCGCACGCGCCGCATGGTCCAGTGCTGCTGCGGCAGCAGTTGCTGCGCCTCGTGCGCATTGGCCAGCACCAGCACCGGGGCCGACGCCAGCACGGCACCGCCGGCGTCGAGCGCGCGCCACTGGTCATCCACGCGCGCGATGCTTGCCACGCGGCAACCGAAGCGCGCTGCGACTGCATCGCCCGCACGCGCCAGCTGCGCAGTGCAGACATCGGGAGGCGCCACCCAGCCGCCGGCCGGGAACCACAGCCCCCCTCGTGGCACTCCGGCCCGGTGGGTGGACGCCGCCTCCTCCGCGCTCATCCAGCGCACGAACGATTCCGGCAGCCCCATGGCTGCCAGCGCGGCACGCTGGACCTCGCCCTCGGCCTCGTCCTCGCCGATCTGCAGCACGCCGCAGCCGTGCCAGCCGACCGGATGCCCGGCGTCGCGCAGCGCCGCCCAGGCTCGCAGTGCGTACTGGTTGCCGGCGCGAGAAAGGCGCGACAGCAGGCTGTCGTCGGCAGACAGGTGGGCATGCATGGCCGCCGCGCGATGCGCCGAGGTCTGCCGCGCCGGGCCGTCATGCGCATCGAACAGCGTAATGCGCCAGCCGCGCGCGGCCAGGCGCTCGGTCGCGGCGCAGCCGGCCAGGCCGGCGCCGATCACGATGGCATGCCGGTCGGGCCATTGCGCCGCCAGCGGCGGTGCATGGCGGCGCGACTTCCACAACGGCCGGAAGCGCGCGACCGTCATGTCGCGCTTGCCGCCGAAGCCCGGCGCCTTGCTGACTTCGAACCCGACTTCCTTCAGCCCGCGCCGGACGAACCCGGCGGCGGTGTAGGTGGCCAGCGTCGCGCCTGGCCGGGCCAGCCGCGCCAGCCCGCGGAACACCGGCGGCGACCACATGTCCGCATTGCGCGCCGGCGAAAAGCCGTCGAGGTAAAAGGCATCGGCTCCCACTGCCAGCTTCGGCAGCAATTGCCCGGCGTCGCCCAGCGCCAGCGTCAGCACCACCTGCCCCTCGTCGAAGGCAAGCCGGTGCAGGCCCGGCAAGGCGTCGGGCCATTGCGCCTGCAGCGCCTGCGCCAGCGGTTCCAGCGCTTGCAGGCCGGCATGCAGCCGGGCCAGGCCCTCGCGCGTGAAGGGGTGCTTTTCGATCGAGACGAAATGCAGTGTGCCGCAGCGCTCGGGATCGTCGCGCCACGCCTGCCACGTCGCCAGGAAATTCAGCCCCTGGCCAAAGCCGGTTTCGACGATGACGAACTGGCGCTGGCCGGCCCACGCCTGCGGCAGGCCGTTGCCGCCAAGGAAGACATGGGCGGCCTGCGCCATCCCGCCTTCGGTGCTGTGGTAGACGTCGTCGTAGCGGGGTGAATACGGGGTGCCTTCGGCAGACAGGATAGGCTCGGCGGGCTCGAGTGCGCGCGGCATGGGATACGGATACTTGGGGCCCGGGCGGAGGTGCCGGACATGGGGAGGGGGCGACTCGCCGCGGATGGTAGCATAGCGGCCTTCCCCGCAGTGGCCACGCCGCCCTGCCCCCGATCTTGCGCCTCAGCGGCGCCCCGCTTCGCCATGCTCAGCTATCGTCACGCCTTCCATGCCGGCAACCATGCCGATGTCCTCAAACATGCCGTCGTCGTGCAGCTGCTCGAACACCTCACGCAGAAGGACAAGGCGTTCTGGTACATCGACACCCACGCCGGCGCCGGCCTTTATGCGCTCGAGCACGAGTGGGCGCAAAAGAAGGCCGAGTTCGAGACCGGCATTGCGCCCCTGTGGCGGGCCGCCGCCAGCGGCACCGCGCTGCCGCCGCTGCTGGACGAGTACCTCGACCAGGTCCGCGCGCTGAACCAGGATGGCAACCTGCGCCACTATCCCGGGTCGCCATGGCTGGCCTGGCAGATGCTGCGCGAGCAGGACCGGCTGCGCCTGTTCGAACTGCACAGCACCGAAATCCAGGTGCTGCGCGACAACTTCCGCGGCGCCGGCCGCCGCGTAATGCTGTACGACGGCGACGGCTTCGGCGGCATCAAGGCGATCCTGCCGCCGCCGCCGCGGCGCGCGCTGGTGCTGGTGGACCCCTCCTACGAAGACAAGCAGGACTACGCCCGCACCGTGCAGACCGTGCGCGACGGCCTGGAGCGCTTTGCCACGGGCGTCTATGCGGTCTGGTACCCACAGGTGCAGCGGCGCGAATCGCTGCAGCTGCCGGTGCAACTGAAGGCCCTGCCGCTGAAGAGCTGGCTGCACGTGACGCTGACCGTCAGGCACCCGGTCGAAGGCGGCCTGGGGCTGCACGGCAGCGGCATGTTCATCATCAACCCGCCGTGGCGGCTGGAGGAAATGCTGCGGGAGGCGATGCCGCTGCTGGTCAACCTGCTCGGCCAGGACGACGGCGCGAAATTCACGCTGGAAGCGGAAGAGCGGTAAAGCGACAAGCGCCGGCGGCATGCGCCGCCGCGCGAGCTAACGTGGCAAGCGCCGGCCGCGGCCGCGCCACAGCCAGTCCAGCGCCACGCCGGCCAGCACCCCGCAGGTGTCCGCCGCCAGGTCGAGCCAGTCGGCCTCGCGGTATTCGGTCATGCCCTGCAACAGCTCGATGACGCCGCCATAAGCGACCAGCGCCACCAGCAGGGCTAGCCAGTGGCCGGCAAAGGCGCGCCGCCCCAGCAGCGCCAGCGCGCCAAAGGCCAGCAGGTGGTTGCCCTTGTCCCAGCCGGTGCTTGGCAGGGGCTGGGACGGCGGCATCAGCGACAGGGCCAGCACGGCGCAGGCGCAGGCCCAGAAGAGCAGGCGCCATGGCGGCGCCTTCAAGGCAGAAGTCAGACCAGGGGGCATGGGACAGGGAGCGCGCCGCCCCATGCGGCACGCGTCGGCAATGCCGACAATATATATCGCTGGCCAGCGGGACTGGATTCCCCTCGCGCCTTGCGCTACAATCCGCAGCCTCATTGCGCTGCGGGCGCAGAACCTGCCACGGCAGGCGCCGGCAGCGGCGGACCGATGAAAGGCGGGCAGTTCCAGCCGCCTTTTTTG
This sequence comes from Cupriavidus phytohabitans, assembly GCF_017815025.1. Taxonomy (NCBI): domain Bacteria; kingdom Pseudomonadati; phylum Pseudomonadota; class Betaproteobacteria; order Burkholderiales; family Burkholderiaceae; genus Cupriavidus; species Cupriavidus phytohabitans. Next base: position 5,390 of record NZ_JAGIQB010000063.1, on the reverse strand, counting down.
CTTTCGTGTCCCGCGCAGGCAATGAGCATCGCGGCCGCCCGTCCGGGCTGCGCCGCAAGGACCGCGAGGGTGGCGAAATTGGTAGACGCACCAGGTTTAGGTCCTGACGCCAGCAATGGTGTAGGGGTTCGAGTCCCCTCCCTCGCACCATCCGCCCTTCCTGTGGCGGCGCCACCACATGCCGATGCGCTGGTCCCGGTGGCCAGTCCTTACCTGTCGAAACTCGCAGCGGCCAGCGGCGAGATCATCCCGATGTATTGCACAAATTCCGGACAGGCCTGAGTACGCTGCCGGACGTGCAGGTGTGCGAGATGCTGGAGCAATGACCGCGAGCGCCGCCGGTCCTCGCGGGAGGTGGTAGAACACCTGAGTGCCAACGGCTATCGCAGCCCCCGCGCGCGATCTATTCTGAAAGTGTTGGAGCGGTATTGCACACTTCGCCGACCACTCCAGTCTTCACCTCAGCCCTATCGGAGGGCATATGAAAGTTTCTGCCTTGCTGTTGGCAGCGTCGATGGCCGCTGGCTGGTCATCGCTCGCCCAGGCTGCCGGATGCCAGTACGACATGCAGTGCAAAGGGGAGCGGATCTGCCAGCAAGGGCAGTGCGTGTTCCCTGATGCCGAAGAAACGGCCGAAGCCGGCGGGCCAGCCCCGGCGCCGACCCTCAAGCGCACACCGATGCCGCCACCGCCGCGCGGCTGCTGCACGGTGGCAGGCAAGCTCAAGCTGTCGCCGGCTTCGGCCTCCGATACCAGCCTGACCATCGGCGACGCTTGCCAGGGCATGACCAACTCCGGCAAGCCGGTTCCCGGCACGATCTGCAACTAGGCGCGCAGGCCTGGCGGCCCGCGCCTGCCAGCCTGCCATTGCCGCGCGCCTTCTATTGCCGCGCGCTGGCTGGCGTTGGCGCGCAGGCGCCAGTACGGCTCGCAGCTGCATGCGCCGCGCCGGCCTGACACTGGCAGCCGCGCCCGTCAGACTGCCAGCGCCCCAACCCCTGCCTCGGGCCGCTTGATGCGGAACCACGCCGCATACAGCGCCGGCAGGAACAGCAGCGTCAGCACGGTGGCAATGATCAGCCCACCCATGATCGCCACCGCCATCGGCCCCCAGAACATCGAGCGCGACAGCGGGATCATCGCCAGCACCGCCGCGGCGGCAGTCAGGATGATCGGGCGGAAACGGCGCACCGCCGCTTCGACGATTGCGGTCCAGGGCGGCACGCCCGCACTGATGTCCTGCTCGATCTGGTCGACCAGGATCACCGAGTTGCGGATGATCATGCCCAGCAGCGCGGTAATGCCCAACTGCGCCACGAACCCCATCGGCGCGCGCAGCAGCAGCAGCGTCGCGGCGGCACCGATCAGGCCCAGCGGGCCGGTCAGGAACACCATCAGCGCGCGCGAGAAGCTATGCAGCTGCAGCATCAGCAGCGTGAAGATCAGGAAGATGCACAGCGGCAGCTGGGCGGCGATCGACGCGCCGGCCTTGCCGCTTTCTTCTTCCGCCCCGGCCACGGTGATGCGGTAGCCCGCGGGCAGCTGCGCGCGCAGCTGGTCCAGCTGCGGGTTGATCTGCGCGGTCACGGTCGGGCCCTGGATGCCGTCGACCACGTCCGCCTGCACGGTCACGCCGAAGTCCCGGTTCTCGCGCCAGACCACCCCGGGCTCGGACTTCAGCGCCACGCGTGCCACCTGGGTCAGCGGCACGGTGCGGCCGGTATTGGTCGGCACCAGCACGTTGTTCAGGTCGGACATGGCATCGCGCTCGTTGCGCGGCGTGCGCATCAGGATCTCGATCAGCTTGTCGCCGTCGCGGTACTGGCCGACCGGCACGCCGGTCAGCACGGTCTGCGTCACGCGCGCGATCGCGCTGGTGGTGACGCCCAGCGCGCGCGCCTTGTCCTGGTCGATCTCCAGGCGCAGCATCTTGACGTTCTCGTTCCAGTTATCGTTGACGCCGACCGTGTTCGGGTTCGCGCGCATCACGGCCTTGACCTGGTCGGCCAGCTGGCGCACCGCGCCCGCCTCAGGGCCGATCACGCGGAATTGCACCGGATACGCCACTGGCGGCCCGTTCGGCAGCAGCTTGACGCGGCCGCGCAGGTACGGGAATTCGGTGTCGAGCAGCTTGATGATGCGACGGCGCAGCGCGTCGCGCACCTCGGTGCTGGCCGGCATCACGATTACCTGCGCGACGTTGCTCTGCGGAAAGATCTGGTCGAGCGGCAGGTAGAAACGCGGCGCGCCGGTGCCGACGAACGTGGTCAGGCTTTCCACCTGCCTGTCCTTGCCCACCAGCCGCTCGAAGCGCTTGGCTTCGGCTTCCATCTGGGCAAAGCTGGTGCCTTCCGGCATCCACAGTTCCACCATCAGTTCGGGCCGGCTGGAATCGGGGAAAAACTGCTTCTCGACGAACTTGAACGCGTAGATGCCCAGCACGAACGTCACCAGCGTGATGGCGATCACGGTCTTGCGCCAGGTCACGCACCAGTCCACCAGCCGGCGGAAGCGCGCGTAGAACGGCGTATCGAACACCTCATGATGCTCGCCCGCGCCCGCACCGCGCGTCCTGAGCAGCAGATAGCCGAGGTAAGGCGTGAAATACACCGCCGCCAGCCACGACAGCACCAGCGCCAGCGCGGTCACGGCAAAGATGGCGAAGGTGTACTCGCCCACCGTCGAGCGCGCCAGCCCTACCGGCAGGAAGCCCGCCGCCGTGATCAGCGTGCCGGTCAGCATCGGCATCGCCGTCGAGGTATAGGCGAAGGTGGCCGCCTCCATCTTGGAGAACCCCTCTTCCAGCTTGCGCACCATCATCTCGACCGCGATGATGGCGTCGTCGACCAGCAGCCCCAGCGCCACGATCAGCGCGCCCAGCGAGATCTTGTGCAGGCCGATGCCGAAGATGTGCATGAACAGGAAGGTCACCGCCAGCACCAGTGGAATCGTCAGCGCCACCACCAGCCCGGGCCGCACGTCCAGCCGCAGCGGCCGCGTATGCAAGCCCAGTGCGACGAAGCTGACCGCCAGCACGATCACCACGGCCTCGATCAGCACGCGCACGAACTCGCCCACCGATTGCTTGACCGCCTTGGGCTGGTCCTGGACCTGGTCCATCTCGATGCCGACCGGCAGCTGGCCGCGCAGCTTCTCGAAGGCCGCGCGCAGGTCCTTGCCGAGCTGGATGATGTCGCCGCCCTTCTGCATCGAGATGCCCAGCCCGATCACATCCTTGCCATTGAAGCGCATCCGCGTCTGGGTGGGGTCGACATAGCCGCGGTACACTTGCGCGATGTCGCCGAGGCGGATATTGGCGATGCCATTGGGCCCGCGCAGCACCAGGTTCTCCAGGTCCCCGACACTGGCGAACTGGCCCGACAGGCGCACCTGCAGGTTGTCGCTCGGCGTGACCAGCACGCCGCTGCCGGTCAGGTTGTTCTGCTGCGAGATCTGGTCGGCGATGGCATTGATGTCCAACCCGAGCTGGGCAAAGCGCGCCTGGTTGAACTCGATATAGACCTTCTCGTCCTGCAGCCCGATCAGCGACACCTTGGCTACCGACGGCAGGCGCAGCAGCTCCTGCCGCACCAGGTCGGCGTACTCGCGCAGTTCCTTGTAGTTGAAGCCGTCTGCCGACAGCGCGTAGATGGTGCCGTAGACGTCGCCGAACTCGTCGTTGAAGAATGGCCCGCGGACGCCCGCGGGCAGGGTCTGCTGGATATCGCCGATTTTCTTGCGCACGGTGTACCAGATCTGCCCGGTTTCCTTCGCCGGCGAGGTGTCTTTGAGCTGGAAGATCACCGTGGTCTCGCCGGGCTTGGAGAAGCTGCGGATCTTGTCGGCGTAAGGCACTTCCTGCAGCTGGCGTTCGATCTTGTCGGTGACCTGCACCGCGATCTGCTCGGCGGTGGCGCCCGGCCAGAACGCCTGGACCACCATCACGCGGAAGGTAAAGGGCGGGTCCTCGTCCTGGCCCAGCTGGAAGAACGCCAGCAGGCCGCCCAGCAGCAGCACCACCAGCAGGTAGCGGGTCAGCGGCTGGTGCTCGAGCGCCCAGCGCGACAGGTTGAAGCGGGAATGATCCATGCCGCCCTCAGCCCTGCTTAGGCGTCGGGGCCGGCGCGGAGGGGACTGCGGAAGCAGGCGCGACGGTCTGCAGCGGCCGCACCTTCTGGCCCGGGCGCAGCAGATGCACGCCTGCGGTGACGATGGTCTGGCCTGGCGCCAGCCCCTGCCGCACTTCCACCTCGTTGCCGACCGCGTCGCCCAGCGTCACCGTGACCGGCTTGACCGTGCCGGCGGCTGCATCGTAGATCCACACCTGGTTGCGGCCCTGCTCCTGCAGCAGCGCCGTCAGCGGCACGCGGATCGCGGGGGTGGCCCCGGTCCGCACGAACGTCACCACCGCGGTCATGCCGAGCTTGAGGTCGGCGGGCGGATTGGGAATGGTGACGCGGGTGGCATAGGTGCGGGTGACCGGGTCGGCAGCCGCGGCAATCTCCCGCACTCGGCCAGGCAGCGCGCGCTGCGGCTCAGCCCAGGTATGGATACTGACGTCGGTAATGCCGCGCAGCAGGTCGACCTGGTCTTCCGGCAGGCCGATCGCCACTTCCTTCTCCGCGGTCTGGGCCACGCGCACCACCGGCTGGCCCGGGGTCACGACCTGCCCCACCTCGGCGTCGATGGCCGTGACCACGCCGTCGGCGTCGGCATGCAGCACGGCGTAGGCGGTCTGATTGGACTGGCTGCGCAGGCCGGCCTGGGCCTGGCGCAGGCGCGAGTCGGCCGCCTCGAAACTGGCCTGGCGCCGGTGCTGTTCGGCGGCGCTGATAAAGCCCTTGGCGAACAGGTCGTTGTAGCGCTTCAGATCCGACGCGGCGAGGTCGCGGTCGGTCTTCGCGGCCTCGAACTGGGCGCGCGAGCCCGCTTCGGCGAGGGACAGGTCGGTCGGATCCAGCCGGGCCAGCGGCTGGCCCCTGGTGACGATGGCACCCACATCCACCAGGCGTGCAGCGATCTTGCCGCCCACGCGGAACCCCAGCCGCGATTCGACGCGCGGGCGCACGTCGCCGGAAAACTCGAAGGCGGTCTTGCCGCTGTGCTGGCTGAGCTGCATCAGCCGCACCGGGCGGACTTCCGGCGCCGGCTCGGCCTTCCTGCCGCAGCCTGCGACCGTGACGGCGCCGACAGCCACCAGCGCGACAACCGCGAAGCGCCCAAGGCGCGCGCGGCGTAACGATCTGGTGTCAAAAAGAGTCGCTGCGGCCGCAACTTCCGGCACTGGGCAAGGCACTGGCATCGGTAAGCTAGGCCGAACTTTGACTTCCCAAATAGCCGGAACCCGCATCGGCGCTGGGTTTCGGCTATTTTTGAGACTATTATGTAGC
>NZ_JAGIQB010000062.1:0-30843 GCF_017815025.1 Cupriavidus phytohabitans | reverse complement strand
CACCATCGACGCCGAGATCGAGAAACTTCTCTCCGGCTACGGCTCAAAGTTTGAAATCCGTTTCTCGTGAATACTTACATACCACGTAATTACATAACAAAAGCGGGCGCATGACAACGATGATTTGAGGGGGAACTGACACCGGATAAGGCGGCGTTATCCGGTGTCATGTGCAAATTCGGCTGGCTTGGGCCGCTATGACCCGTAATATGGTCTTCGGCCAGCGACAGGAGCCCCGATGAGCCAGCTCGACCAGTACCTGCGCGCCGCCACCCGCGACAACACGCGGCAAAGCTACCAATCGGCGGTTCGAGGTCAGCTGGGGCGGCTTCCTACCGGCGACCGCCGACAGCATCGCGCGCTACCTGGCCGACCATGCCGAGACGCTGTCGGTCAACACGCTGCGGCAGCGCCTGGCCGCCCTGGCGCAATGGCATCTCGAGCAGGGCTTCCCCGACCCGACCAAGGCGCCAGTGGTGCGCAAGGTGTTCCGCGGCATCCAGGCGCTGCACCCCGCCAAGGAAAAGCGTGCCAAACCGCTGCAGCTCGCCCAGTTGGACCAGGTCGTGCGCTGGCTCGATGCCGCCGGTGAGACGGCGCTTGCCGAGCGCGACCGCGGCGCCGTGTTGCGCCACCGGCACGACAAGGCGCTGCTGCCGCTCGGCTTCTGGCGCGGCTTACTACACCGCTCATCGTCCACACCCCAAGCGACTTTTGATTGCGGATCGTCGTATGACTGTCGCCGCATTCGCAACTTTCTGTTCCGATGGGCCCGAGTTCATTGGCACGGGTAGATGTCAGTTTTTGGAATGCTGCCGATTATCATGCTTGCGGCACGGAAGTATTCCCCGCGGAAGCGGGGACCCAAAGCCCCGTCTATGCCTCGGCGAAAGCGGGAGGGATGGTCGACCGGGAAGCGCTGCTCCCCGGTCGCCGCCACCGCTCCCTACTTAAAAGGGGGTTTACGACATGTCACCTTTCATGGTTAATCTCTCGAATAGAACCGAGTCGGTCCTCGGTCATACCTTATAACTAACCGATAATGGATATTATTCTGATCAAAACAATTGTCGAGAATCCTCTCTTCGGCATGGCTGGATTTATAATTGGAGCAATCTCACTGATTATTTCCTTTGTACTCTACTTCAAATCCAAAAGAGACAAAGAACCTTTTTACGGGGTGAGGAGTAAAGTTCTGATCGATGGGCTGGCAGGTGCGCTTGACGGGCTGGAAGTCCAATTCAGAGGGCAGACACAAAACCGAATTTGTGTGACGAAAATTTTGTTTTGGAATGAAGGCCGCAACACCATCAATAGAAACGATTTTTCCGAAGTGGACCCACTGAGGATCACTCTTCCAGACGGCGAAAGAATTCTAGACATCCGAGTAACGAAGTCCTCTAGTGAGTCTTGCGCCGCCTCTGTGGGGGCTGCAGACGATCTTTTTCACCCCTTTTCCAAAATAAGCTTCGACTACTTAGATTATCGGGATTACTTTATTGTACAAATTGTGCACACTGGCCAGGAAACCACCGAATTCAAAGTTCGAGGAAAAATAAAGGGCGCGAAAAACATATCGCGAAGCATGGCAGTAGAGATGTCAGCAGCAGCAGCATTGGGGCCTGGCATCAAATTTTTCGACCCCATTATCATTACAAAAAAGATCCTTAGTTCACGCTATGGCATAGCAAGCGTATATTTCTTCTTTGCAGGATTCGTGGCATGGGTTGTTAAATCAGGTACACTCAATCTATGGTTTCTTTCAATTTCTGTGCTACTGGGGATCTGCGGTATCGCTTTCCTTTTCCTCATGCGAGTAGCCCCGCCTATCAGATTTGAATAAGGCGATCTGCTGAATAGGGATCTGATGGGGCTGGAAGCCATCGATATTGGTGTCCGGCATGTTCCCATGTTGTTCCGCACAAGGCTAGGGCGACAAGCCAGCCTTCGACATAATAAGCTTCGAGCGCAGACCCTCGAGAAGGGCTCTAGGATTCTATGCTGCTGGCAAAAGGCGGAAGCGCCAGATCATCCGAAGGACGCGTTCCAGCGAATTCGATTAGTCGTCAACTGTTTGATTTGAAATGGATTTTTCTGGGTCACCGCCAGATTTTTGCACGAAGATTACCCCAGCTCGAGCCGACTGTAGGCCTTCGTCGGTCAGCCACACCGATTTCGCGCGGTTGACCGGATCCCCGATGAATCCTTTGTCGTACAGCCGACTCAACGCGTTCCAGTCAAGGCGCTTCCAGGCACGATTCTCCCCGCACAGGTTCAGATGGAGCAGCGCGAGGACTACCTCTTCGACCGCGTCGGTATTGATGTCCATCTTGCCTCCTTGATGGTGCCTTCGCGATCCTGCCGCACGCTGCCAGTACATCGTGTTGTAGGTAAACCAGTCGTCCCAGTTGTCGTTCAGCAAGAACGCCCGGGATCGGGCCCCTGCAGGGTAAGCGGTCGACTAACAACGCCTCTTGCGGCCGGATGCGAGGTCGGCTAAACAGCGGATGTCTTGAGATTCCAAGGCAGCAAGGCCTCGTAGTCGTCAGCGGTCTTCGCGAGCGGCAGCGCCTTGAACAAGGCGACGAGATAGCGGTACGTATCGACGCCATTGGCCTTGCAGGTCTCAATGATCGAGTACAGATTCGCGCTGGCGTTCGCGCCAGCCACGGTGTCACAGAAGAGCCAGTTCCGGCGCCCTACGGTGAACGGCCTGATCGAATTCTCAATCACGTTGTTCGATATCGGCCAGGCGCCGTTCTCGTTATCGATATAGGACTGCGAATATTGAGCCTGCGCTAGGTGCTTCCATCCGCCACGCATCGGCTAGAATGCGGACAGACTTCGCTTTCCGCCCGCTTTTTCGCGCAAATCCATCTCATGGCCAGGATCAACCACCAGTCTGTCAGCATCGCGCCCGCTCACAACCGGTCCACCCTATCAAAAGGGCAAAAGACGTTCAACTCGCTGATTAAGCAGATCGAGAAGCGCCGCCTGCGGCTGCGTGCCTGGGAATCTGTCACCGCAACGTTCCAACAGCGGTATGTCAACGACTTCCTGCCGCTTGAGCAGACCTCGACCGATATGCAGATCCAGATGGTGCATTGTCTTGACCGCGCCTACGAGCACAAGGGACTGACCAAGGCAGAGCGCCGCAAACTTGCCGCCGTGATCACGAATTTGGCAGGCGATCTGGCAGGTGAAGATGACAGCCTGAAAGCCATCTACAACAAGTACAGTACGACTGACTACGACAGCGAAACCGCTGCCGAAATCGACAGCATGAAATCCATGCTGGAGGCCGTGCTAGGTGTCGAACTGGGCGACGACGTGGACATGAGTTCGCCAGAAGACTTGCTCCAACGCGCCCAAGCACACATGGAGCAACAGCAAGCGGAAGCGACCACTGAAGCCGCTGCGCGCGAAGCGCGCCGCGCCAATCGGAAAAAATCCCCCAAGCAGCTTGCGGCAGAGGCACGCGCGCAGGAAGAGCAGGCCCAGATCAGCCTCTCCATCCGCGAGGTCTATCGCAAGCTGGCCAGCGCCCTGCATCCGGACCGCGAAACCGACCCGCAGGAGCGCGAGCGGAAGACCAAACTGATGCAGCGCGTCAACGAGGCCTACAACAAGAACAACCTGCTGCAGTTGTTGGAGCTACAACTGGAGCTGGAACACATCGACCAGCATTCGATCAACGGCATCAGCGAAGATCGGCTGAAGCACTACAACACGATCCTCAAGGAGCAAGTTCGCGAACTGGATCAGGAGATCCAGTATGTCGAAACCGCGTTCCGGCACAGCTATGGAATCGATCCTTTCGACGACCTATCGCCAGAGACGGTCCTACGAAACCTTGCCGCAGACATGAAGGATCTCCGGCTCAATATTCGAACCCTTGAGCATGATCTTGCCGCGTTCGAAGACATTAAAAATCTGAAAGGCTGGCTCAGGACTTTCAAGCTTGCACCGTCCGCACCCGTCTTCGATGAGATGCCCTTCTAGCGGCGGCATTGCCACCGGGCTGTCGGCGCAAACGCTTGCTGTGCCGTAGCCTGCCTTGGCACCCACCGCGTCCGTTCCTGCGCATCGAGAACAGCTGATTTTCTATACAAATCAGTGAGTTGCCGGAGATGTGGCGGATTTTTCACGTCACGAATTCCGGCCGACCCTCCATATCGCTATGACAGCGCCGGCAGTCTCCTGTTAAAATGTTTCCCGGGTGCACGGAAGTATTTTGCAGGAGGGATTCAAGATGGCCACCGAACGAGCAGTGTCCGTGGCTCAGGTCGCATACCTGGCCAATGCCACCGACAAGGAAATCAACCGTCTGGTCGACGAGCACGTATTGCCTGACAGCTTGGTCACGCGCGACAACGGCCGCCGCATGGCGCCATTCGCGGCGCCGCTCGCGTGCTTCTTTCTGAGCACTGGCCCCAAGCTGACGCGTACCACCCGCCTCTGGGCAATCGAAGCGATCATCGATCGTGTCTCTCGCAGCCCCGCTGCCGCCGATGTCCTGGCGTTGACGTGCAACCGGCTCAAGCTTGACTTCGACTGGGTTGTGCGGGATGAGGACCTAAGCGTTTCGTTTGATCGCTACCTCTGGGGGGCCTGCGAGCGCGCGGAGCACCTGATGCAGGCCGAGCACGAGATCGTATCTGATCCGGAAATTCTGGGCGGCGCACCGTGCTTTCGGGGCACCCGTCTGCCGATCGCGACCGTGCTCGAGGCGCTGGAGGCCGGTGACACGCTGGTGCAGTGGCAGGAGGGCTACTCCTTCCTGACTCAGCCCCTTATTGATCACGCCAAAATCTATCTGCAGACGCATCCGCGGCCGGGGCGCCCGCGACGCTTGTCCGATACTGCGGTCGGCTGGAAATTGCTGGACAGCAAGGTGGTGGGGGCCCGGTGACCGTCAAGCTGCTGATCGACGAATGCCTGTGGCCAGGGCTGGCCAGGCAGGCGGTGGACGCTGGCTATTGGGATGCGACTTGCTTGCGCGATCGCGGCTTGTTGGGAACTCAGGACCCGCAGGTCATGGAGTATGCGATCGCGCAGGACTATGTGCTGGTGACACACAACGCGGTCGATTTTCGCGGGCGGGACGGGCAAGGCGGGTTGTATGGAAAGGCAGAGATCCATCCGGGATTGATTTGCCTGAGCACTTCCGGCGCCATGACCGTGGCTTGCCAGCAGAAGCTCTTCGGTATGCTCCTGGAAAGGCTGCGGGAGGTGCCAGACCTGATTAACCAAGCGCTCGAGTTGGAGGAGCAACTCGACGGCACCGTGACGATCCGGCACTACCAGATCCCCCGCTAGACGGCATACAAAACGCCCCCAGTGGCATAGAACCGGCGCCGCACCGGCCGGCAGCCGGTTCTGGCGGAAGGGATGGGAGATGCCGATGGCGAGTAGCACTGCTCGCCCTTCATTTGTCAGCATCCGCGTCGCTCCTGTCGTATGCCGGCGCCACAACGATATTTGCTGACTAAGAGGTACGACCGCGAGGCTCCGGCTCCAGCCCGGTTTCGACAAAGCACGTCGAGCTCGCCCCCAGCAGCAGGATTGGTACGCGACACCGGACAACCGCCGCAATCGCCGAGGAAGCGTTGGTGCTGGTTGCGTGCCAGGTCTATGAAGGGGTAATCGTACTTTCCGTGCAAAATCTGGCGCTGAACTGAGAATTACCCTTACAAATCAAAGCGTTAAGAAACCGGAAAGTTCACTACCTTGCATCCTTTCGATGCAAAATCTGGCGCCCGACTTGCCCGCAAGCGCAGCCCTTGTGGTATTGCGAGCTATAGATCACATGCGCCAGGTATCCAATTGTTAGCCGCCAGGGCGGACGAAGTATTTAGTGAACAACCGCTCGGCCTCGCCTAAGCCCTCCTCCGTTAGCCAAACCGATTTCGCGCGGTTCACCGGATCCCCGATGAGCCCTCTCTCGTGCAGACGGTTCAATGCGTCCCAGTCAAAGCTCCGCCACGCACGATTCTCCCCACATAAATTCAGGTAGAGCAGCGCGAGGACAACCTCGTCGATCGCGTCGGTATTGATGTCCATTTTGCCTCCTCCTTGAAGGTGGCCCTCACGATCCTGCCGCACGCTGCCAGGGCGCCGCTTCGAGCAGCATGTCCTGGTACTGCTCGAGCGGAAATCGCAACGTGCCCCGAAAGTTCACATGCGCCGAATGCGCCGGCCCCATTCGGCGCAGCCAATCGTCCTCGACTCGCTGCCCCTTGCCGCGCCACGCGTCGACTGTCGCCTGCATGCGCTGCGTGTTCCAGGCAATCACCAGATTCGTCAGCAGGGTCAACGAGCCAGAAATCGCGATGATTTCGTCACGACGACGGCCGCGCTCCGGTGCGACCTTACCCGTGTAAATCGTACGCTGGAGCTCGTGTACCGACTCACCGCGATTGAGCAGCGCGTGCAGTTCCCGGCGAAACTCGACGTTGCTGAAATCGTCGCACAGGAACAGGGTCCGCAGCAGCTTGCCAAGCTGTTCCGCCGCCCGATAAATCGGATCCCCTTGGGCTGCGCTGCCGAATCGCTGCAACGCGACGACGGCGCTGACACGCCCTGACTTGATGGATGCAACGAGCCGCAGCAGCCCGTCCCAGCCGTCGCCAATGGGCTTCAGTGAGATGCCATGATCCACGACGGGAGCAAGATCTTTGGCCACCTCCATACCCCGTGGCAGATAGAGCTTGCGCTCCGACAAATTGCGTAGCCGCGGACATAGATCGAAGCCGAGCAGCTTCGATACGGCCATCCCCACGTTCGTATACCCATGCGTATCAACGGCAAGCGCGAGCAGGCCGCCGTCTTCGCGCGTGTCGCTGTGGCGCACTGCACCTTCAATTGCGACCCCCGCCTGGCGCTCGTTAAGGACGATGGGCTGGTTGTACACAATGCCATGCTGGTCCAAGACGTGCGTGTAGATACCCACTGCATGGGTGCGCCTACGCGGATCTACACGAGCGTAAAACAAATGAGGTGAGGTATCCAAGCTCATCGAGTCGCTCGAGGCTCGCTGCCCAGTTCCCCACAACTCTGTGATGGGGTGCGTACGTTGAAACTCAACTAAGCGGGCGTTGGCGCGCGACAGCCGGCCCGACATTTCGAGCACACGCATTGTGTTCGAAATCGCCGCAGCATCGACTTGCTGAATCATGGCAGCAACGCCCTTCGCGTCAATTTCGGTGCCGTGTGCCATCAGCGCACCATAGAGCGAGACAAGTTCGTTGGCATCGCGTGCCTTCCGCGCCAGCAGTACTTCGCTAAAACCCGTGTGGACATCCACTTCCATCATCAGATCTGCAAACTGAGCTGGGCCGATCGCCTTGAAAAGCAGGTCGCGTGTGCGCCTGGGTATCCCGTCCGTCGGTAGCGCGTCAAATGCCGAGAGGTGCAGAGCGCCATCCCTGCCGATTGTCACGCGGCCGGCTTCGCGGGCCTCCTCCAGCGCTGCGAGGCCGGCCTTCAGGTTCTCAGTCAATCGCTCAAGAAAGGGCTCCGCCGTAGCTGGAAGACCTAATAACGATAGGTGTCGGCCTCGCTCGGACTCCCAGTCTGACGGCGGAATCAGCATCTGGTCGCGTTCACGAAAGGACAGACTGTGGTTAATCCACACGGACCCGCGGCGCAGATCTTTGCGCAAGCTCGTGATCGCGGCGGCTTCCAAAGCGCGCAGTGCCCGCTTGCGATCGTCGCAGTCAACCAAGGCGCGCCACTTGGCGCTAATCGGCACTCCGTGGTCAATTGGCAACTCTGTCGCGCCGCTATCGTGCAGCCTGGCGATAAGCTTGAGTTGCTGCAGGCTTGGTTCCGTGTCCCGACCCGACAACTCTAGTTCACATAGGGGTGAAAGAAGACTACGGATGCGCCGGTGATCATCAGCCAGCGTCTCTCGAACGCTGGCTGCATGGCTGGCGCGAGGCTCTTCCGGTAGCTCCCCAAGCAGTGTCCCAATCTCTGCAAGCCGGACTTCTGCCGGGCGCGTGTTGTCACAAACGAGCGCTTTGATCGCGATCAGTTGTTGTCGATATTCAACTGCAGAGCGAGCCTGTTTCGTTGTAGTCTTGTTGTAGGCGTGCCGAACCAGATCGGAGACGCGGCGTCCTATTTGATAGAGCAGCGAATCGGTCAACTCGAGCAGCGTCACGCGAAGGAAAAATACCAGCTCAAGAGCGCGCGTCGACCCCTTGAGTTCGCGGGTCTTCACCGGTCGGCGAGCCTGAATCCGCTGTCCCCAGGCACGCTGCTTATCGATCGGCACGGTGTCCAGCGTCCATGTGTGGGCCCCGATCTCCTTGAGAAACCGAATCTTCTCCTGCGTTTCCGTGAATGTCGTCACACTGTGTCGGGCCGGCGGCGTCTTGAGCCAGTCGAGAACGGTCATGCCTGCGGTATCATGTTGGCTCGATAGTGCTGCGTCGGCGCGCCTCAGTTGCGTCTCAGGGACGGTCCCCTCGATCAGGGCAAGCGTGTTGCGCTCGATCTCAGCCCAGACCGATCGCCCGAGATCCCGCAACGTCCGGTCGGCAGGAATCAGAATCCTTCGCTCGTACAGCCAGTAGTTCGCGTGCTGAAGGAGTTCGTCAAGCGTGAGCGATTCCTCGGCATCGTGGCGCATCCATGCTTCGAGGTCTGCCCACTGATCCGGCCTGATCGACTTCAAGCCCAGATACCCGCAGGCCCAGATCAGGTGGTCATAGAGTGTCTTGTAACGGCGATATAGGGTCCGGAGCGATGCAATCGTTGGCGTCGGCAAACCGAGCCGCTGGCCGATGTAGTGTAGCAACTGGCGCGGCAGCGTACTGACCTGGCCGAGGCTGTGCCCGCTTGCGCGTAGGAATACGAGTTGGATGGCTGCCCCGGCGCGCCGATCGTGCCGAAAGCGCTCATTGAGCGCCGCGACGTCGCTGTCGGTCAGAGCGAAATATCGCTCCACATCGAATTCCGACATCCGAATCGGCAATCGGTCACTTCCCACATAGCGAAATCCCAAGCCCGGCATCCCTTGCCCCTAACGAGATGGCGCGATCCGAATCGCGGGCGGATATGTTACGCCCTCCTCTCATTCGCAGCGGCCAACAGGTGTGGGCTTGTCGGAAAGCGTTGTGGATAAAGGCTTTCGGGGAAACCGCCAGATTTTGCACGAAAAGTACGATTACCCCGTCTCGAAGCGGCCTTGCGCGAAGCTGTCGTCAACTGGCGCCTCTATCCGGCCGTACTTGGCTTGCAGGCCATGCGCGGCGTGCAGTTCACCACGGCGATAGGCATGCTCGCTGAATTGGGCGATCTCTCGCGCTTTGTGCATCCGCGCCAACTGATGGCCTGGCTCGGCGTGACGCCCGCCGAACACTCATCGGGAGAAAAACGGCGCCAAGGCAGCATTACCAAGAACGGCAATAGCTATGCAAGAAAGCTGTTAATCGAAGCCGCCTGGAGTTACCGGCACCCGGCACGGGTGAGCCCCGAAATCCAGCGCCGGCACGAAGGCATCCCAAAGGCCATCGTTGACCGGTCCTGGGACGCCCAGGTTCGACTGTGCCGGCGCTATCGGAGACTTGCCGCACGCGGCAAGAACCCGAACATTGCGGTGGTTGCGGTGGCCCGCGAACTGAGCGGGTTCATCTGGGACATCAGTCAGCTCGCCATGTCGCTGGCCCGTACCGAACGAGGCGCGGGCAGCGTAACCCAACACCGGTACCTATCTGACACTACCATGAGGCCTCAGTTTCCTGAAGGGCGACGTAGCCCGGCACACGAGCAACCCGCGATCCAGCTAGGCAACGGATTTCGTCCGACTTGCGGAATTAGATAGCGGCAGGCTCATTGGGCGGACCTCTGTAATGCGGTAACCAATCCGCGGATATCAGCATGATCCACCGTCGAGACTTACTGCTACGTCGCCCTTCAGGAAATTGGGGGAACTACATGCAACTGTGAAACCGAATCAAACCAATTTCGATTGACACGGGGAGTCATATCAGCTGTGCGAGGATGTCGTGCAATAAATAGATTTAACTTTAGAAGTTAACAAAATTCAATTCATACTGGTTTCGTTACTGCTTTTTGCGCCAGTGCATGAAGCTCGTTTCACGTTTCTTGTTCTCATTGCCGGTGGCAATCATTGGGAGCGCGATCCATCTCACCGATCTGGCTATTGAACCTAACGACTATTTCTCACTGCCAAGATCGAAAGCCGGCAGTCGCGCACCCACGCCAAAGCTCTCATATCTCAAGTAAATACTATTCACATCGTCTCCACCATTTGGCTGAAGCGACGTCCGAGACCGTGCGCTATGCTCGTACTGGCCTTTAATTCTGGAGCTTGTTTTTTGTTGCTCAATTGACGGCCGGCCGTCAAATCCTTCCTGTTTTCTAGAGGAAGGTGGCTGCCGCCGAGAAGCAACCATCCAGCGGTCCCGACAAAGACGCGTTACAAGGCGCAAAGAGGAGGCGATATGACGGAAGGCGATAATCGCAAGCTGCATCCCCGGCTGCGCGTGATAGAAAACCGCAATGATCGCGTCAATGCAACGGCAGCCGTGTTATCGGGCCGCCTCGCCAGCAGCGCATCGCTGCATGTGTCTGACATCGGTGCGACCGCAGCGAAAAGCCTTCGGGCATGCGAGCGGTTCACGGTCGGAACGTTGCCAGGGGCCCAGGTCCCCGTCGTCAAGCGGCCACCACCTCGGCCGAAAATGTCAGAGGTTGGCCCGGCCAAGGAGGCCTACGTCAACGTCTTCATAGAAACGGCTAATGGCGACCCCGGGTCGGAAAGCCCCGTGTCGGAGGTCGCAAGGAAGGTCACGGAGATCCTGGCTAACGCGCAACTACCGCCGCAGGTGTCCAGGAAGGTAATGCCGAGGCGCAACTTCATCTCGGTCACGGTTCCGGTCGCCGCGCTGTCGGAGATATCGACGCTGCCAGGCGTCACGTTCGTTCAAGCAGCCGAATCGCTGTCGATCCCGCTGCCTGTGACGAACGGCGCCGGCGGCACGCTCAGGCCGACACCTCGCGCTGTCATCAGCGGCGGTAAGCGCTTGACCGGCGACAAGGTCTTGATCGGCATCATCGATGTTGGCGGCTTCGATTTTGCCCACGAAGATTTCTTGGATGCGACAGGGAATACCAGATTCGTTGCCATCTGGGACCAGGGCGGCGACTTTCGGCCGCCACCGCAGTCATTCGGGTATGGATCCGAACTGACCGAAGCGCGTCTGGCCGCGGCTGTCCGGCAACAGCGCGAGGGAGGTCTTCCTGCCGTTGAACTGGAACGTCAGTCGCAGCGCAGTACCAGCTCGCACGGAACACATGTCGCCAGCATTGCGGCTGGTTCGAACGGCGTATGTCCCGGCGCTAGGATCGCAGCCGTGTTGGTGTCGCTGCCTGTCCCGGAAACGGATAGAGAGCAGCGCCGCTGGACGTTCAGCGATTCTTCACGAATCATCGACGCGATCGAGTATCTGTATGAGCTTGGCCAGCAGCTGGGCTTGCCCGTTTCCATCAATATTAGCCTGGGGACAAATGGTGGCGCCCATGACGGCTCGAATGGCCCATGTCGATGGATTGACGCCTCCTTGTCCGTTCCCGGCCGGGCCATTACCGTGGCGGCGGGCAATGCCGGGCAGGAAGACGGCGCAACGCCGGATGATCTGGGCTGGCTCATGGGACGCATTCATACAATGGGTCGCGTGCAATCCCGGGGACTTGACATCGATCTCGAATGGGTTGTGGTTGGCGATGGCGTCGCCGACTTCTCCGAGAACGAACTTGAGATCTGGTACGCCCCCCAGGACCGCATGACCGTATCCGTTCAGCCTCCGGGTAGCTCCAGTTGGTTCACTATTGCTCCCCGCGAGTACATCCAAAACAAGCGCCTGGACAATGGTACGGTGCTGTCGATCTACAGCGAGCTATACCACCCGACCAACGGGGATAACTACATTGCAATCTATCTATCGCCGAACCTGAATCCGGACACGCTGGCGCCAGTTGTACCTGGCGTGTGGAAGGTGCGACTGCACGGCGACGAGATCCGCAGCGGCCACTTCCACGCCTGGATCGAGCGCGATGACCCAATGGAGCTGGATCGGTTGGAGAACCTCCGTGCATACCGGTTTCCGTCCTTCTTTACCAAGGCAAGCAATGTCGATTCGCACTCCATCGGCTCACTGGCCTGTGCGCACCGTGTGGTTGGCGTCGCGAACGTCGATGTCGTGAATGGTCGCGTCAACATCTCAAGCAGTCAAGGACCGACCCGGGACGGCCGAAGCAAGCCGGATATTGCAGCGCCCGGCACCGAGATTGTTGCTGCCAATGGCTTCGGCGGTAATGACACGTGGGTCTCCATGACCGGCACCAGCATGGCGAGCCCCTATGTCTGCGGTGTCATCGGCCTGATGCTAGCGGCCAAACCGAGCCTGAACGCGGCGCAATGTGAAGGCATTCTGAAGCGGACAGCCAAGCCACTGCCTTCGCACGGCTACGAGTGGCGCAACGACGTGGGCTTCGGCGTCATCGATCCGGCAGCGGCGATCGCCGAGGCCTTGGTATTTGACAACCGCGATGAGCTTCGATAGCAAGGAGGCCGGCCATGCAAATTCACGTGTTCCAGTCGTATCAGGGCGACTGCCTCTTGGTCGAAGACGATACCGGTCAAAACAGGATCCTGTCGGATGGGGGAACGCCTGAGGCGATGCGCGACACGATTGCGACGGCCCTTTCAAATTGGCACGAAGCGAACAAACCGATCGATCTCGCCTACATCTCACACATTGACAGCGATCACATCGGCGGCGTTGCGGTACTGCTCGATCTCGCGGTGCAGTGGAAGGTCTTCGACTTTCACCACGCCAACGCAGATCCCTCGCCGCAACCTGCGCTGCCTCGCCCGCCCGAGATCAAAGCGTTGTGGCACAACGCTTTTCGGGACCTGATCAAGGACAATTCCGGCGAGATCGAGAACTTGCTTGCGGCCAGTGCATTGATGCTGCAGGCGAGCAACGATAAGGCACTAGTGGATATCGGCTACGAGCACGCCCAGATCGCGACGTCGATCAAGCAGGCACTCACCGTTTCTCGCCTGATCAAGCCCGATCTGCTGGACATTGAGCTTAATCGACTCCCGTCGAACCCAGAGCACTCCGGCAAGCTGTTGATGGCGCGACCCAACCAGTCCGCCGCGGAGTTCGGGACGCTCAGGGCGACGATCCTGTGCCCGACGTCGGCCGAGCTTGAAGGCCTTCGTAAGGGATGGAACAACTGGCTGAGAAGCGAAGCAAACAGGCAGACCGCGCGCAGGATCCGGGATCAGTATGCTGGGCAGCTCGAGGCTGGCGCGACCTCTCTCGCCATTCGGACATTTGAACTCTTCGGCTGGGAAGGCGTACCCGATTACAAGCACGTGACGGCGCCAAATGTAGCTTCCACCGTGTTGTTCATCGAGGAAGGGAGCAAGACGTTGCTGCTCACCGGGGACAACCATCCCGACATGATCCTCAAGGGTCTCGAGGACGCAGGCCTGATCGGCGATGGATACATCCACCTGGACGTACTGAAGTATCCGCACCACGGGTCAGAACACAATATATCGGACACGTTTCCACTAATCGTCTCCGCGGATCACTACCTATTCTGCGGCGACGGCTCAAACACGAACCCGGAATTGTCCGTTCTGGATCAAATGCTCGCTGCCCGGGTCGGACCAGCCAAGAAGCGCGCGCGAGCGCCTGTCGCGGAAAACCGCCCCTTCAAGTTCTGGTTCAGTACCTCGCCCAAGGTGCAGGAAGCAGGCGAGAAGCGGGACCATATGCTCCGGGTGCAGGAGTGGGCGGAGCGAAAACAACGGCAGCACTCGGACCTGTTCAGTTTCCATTTCAGCACACAGCCGTTCACAACTGTGAGCGCTTAAACGGAGGTAATGACATGAAATTCGGAAAATTTGAAAGCGTTGAGGATTTCCTTTCCGCCTACGCGGCCGCACAACGGGCAGCGATCCGGGCGCAGATCACCGGAATCAGCCTGGAGGCCGCGCGAGCACGGTTGCGGCGACGCAAGGAGCGCGATGTCGTCGAGGTCCAGGCGATCATCGCGGAATACCTCGGCATCGAAACCAGCGGGGCGAGTCATCAGCACTTGACGATTCAGGTCGAGCAGGTCACGGATACGGATCCGGACGTTCAGGAGGACCTCGATCGCGTTGTGAGTCAGCAGGAGATTGTCTTTGTATCGGTGCGGGTTGGCGATCGACAGGGAATCGACGAACCCTTGACCGGTTTGGAAACAGGCACAGCCCTGAACATCCGTGGGGAATGGATCCCGAAGGAAAGGGCATACGCTCACGGCGGGGAACGCATGTCGGTCCTACACTTCACGCATGACCCTATCGGCTTTATCTGTACGCCAGAATCATGCTATAGCTAATTGTTTGTCGGGCGAGATGGAGGAGTGACCGCCCTTAATGAAGGATGATAGATGGGCGATACTATCACCGGGTGGGCAGGTCGCGGTGGGGACACCAGCGGCCTGCGAATGGCAGCAAACGCAATTACTCATCGACGTCCGCTCCGCGTCACGCTTTTTTCCAAGTCATGGCGGCTAGCGATTTGTCCTGCTAGCCCGTTCACCGATGTCGCGGTTATCTTGCCAAGCCGGTCTGGTTGTCGGGGTGATCGTCCTTTCTACGCAGATTGATACGGTCCAAGAAAAAATATTTCGCTAGATCAATGACTTGTGCGAGCCCCACGTCGCGCTGCTTCTTCCCGTACCGTAAGTCGTTGATGGCATTGGAAAGTCCGGATCTCAGCGACTCATTCTGCACCCAAAGCACGATCACCCCTAGATGGCGATCGAAGTCGTCTAGCTGTCTAGCCAATGCTGTAGCTTGCTCGGTAGCTCCGTTACCGAGGGCGCGTCGGGACGTCGCGCGTGGCGTGCCGACGGCCCTGGGGACTGGGTGTGACCCATGAGCTTCTCCTCTCGACCAGATTGGTCGATTGGAAAAGCCTGCTCTGATTATGCGAAGACGTCACAGATGCCCGTGGACGCAAATGGCCGCCTCACGCCTTGTGCTGCATGTGATAAGTACAGACTGGGCATAACCGGGAACTGTGCCTAAACATCCTTAATCAGACGCCGAGAAGGGCAACTGGCGCCGTGCAGGCAAAGCTGGAGCCTTCGGAGAGGCCAGGGCTCGACGCCAAGGCAACCAGTCCATTTAAGTACCAGAGCGTGGTAGCGCAGCCGTAGACAGGCGTCCTGCGGCGGCGCCCCTTTTGCTAGACTTTATCTATGTTCGGCGATCTATCGTTTGGTGATGAGGACAGTCTGAAATCATTTCTTATGAGTTCCGTGACCCGTACTGTTTCCTGGGTCAGTTGTTCCTTGAGCGCGTCCAGCCCTTCTTCGATACCGGCATTGATCGCGCGGAAAAGAACTTCATCCGGCGGTGCCTCGCGCGGGAATTGCCTTTCACTGGATGAGGGGCCAACGTCGCGAACCAGCCGACGCAAGATGCCGCCGGCAACGAAATGCTCGAAGGGCAAACTCACGAGGTCGAATTTCTCGAAGAGCTGAGGCCACTCCCAGCGCGGAATCTTTTCCTTGAAGATCGGGAAGTCAAAGATCCATTCACTCACGGTGCAGCGCGGAGCACGAAGCCCCAGCGCATTAATCGCCTGCTCACCTAGAAGCCAGATCGGCGAGTCTATGGAAAGTTCTACGATGCGATCGGTCCATAAAATGGACCACCAAGCGGCATGGCGCATTGCGACCTGTTGGTCCGGCGGCGCCAGCCACACACCACAGTTGAGGAAATAGGCATCGATTTGCGTGAGCGCCGCCCGCCCAGCTGGGGTGGCGTCAAAGCCAGCATAAGGTGGATTCGCCGCAATGCCGGTCAGGTTGATGTCGAACCAATGGTGCCATGTTGAGTCCGCGACGATCCGGCCCACATCGACGTTCTGCCCATCGTAGGCGGAAGCCAAGCCGATCTCCTGTCCGTGCCTCTCCGCGGCTGGATCCTTGATCTTGCCCCAGCCGATGACGCGAGGCCGTTCCTGGTATCCGCCTTTGGTGGGCCACTTCGGATCGCCCGCCCCCGGCACCGGTGCCAGGGCTTCGCCTTCGTGCTGGTGATCGGGAAACACCGTAATCGGCCCCGTCGGGCCGCACATCACTGGGTGAGGACGATACCGTCGGCGGAAAATCTGCCCCGACCAGATTGAGAAGCGCTCGTAGCGCACATTTTGTGGGCGATCATCAGACTGGTCCTCGAAATCGAAAGATGTGCCAGGATCGGGCCCCTCCTCCAGAGTGGTATTCCATTTTCCGGGCGTCAGGCCGGGCGCGGGATACCGGCGCATTTGCCCTGCGCGCGTGATCTGACCAGCGATGCCTTGACCCAGATTTGCATGATCCCCCGTCACCAGTACGCCGCCAAACTTTGGTGCGGCCATGAATTGGTCGAGTAGCGTCACCTCTGCCGGGGTCAGGTTCGGAGTTTCATTGATGCCGAAGAACCAGACCTGCTCGTACTTGTTGATGATGTCCAGATCTGTCAGCTTCATGGCGCCGGAAATCGAGGCACTCGGGTCGGTACCGTCGCGATGGGCGGTTGCGATGTCAAAGTCGACGTAAAAGTATGCCCGGCTCTCGAGCAACGTCTTCACATACTGCAGGCCCAAAAATGGACCGCCTTCAAAATGGACGCTTGAATCCGCATACATCAGGATGCGGACTTTGGCAGGCTTACGCCACCATGGGAAACGGCCCTTCCAATCAAGGATGCCCCAACGCTGGACGATGTCTGATCGTATTGAATCCCGGTCGATGCTTGGCATGGTTTTTCTCCTTTGAGTTGCATCGTGTCCCCCGGAGTGTAATGAAGGCGGCGCCGAGCTCGGCGCTAAAGGCGTGGTGACGAAACGGCCCTCGTATGCTCTGCGGCACGGAATTGCCGGCTCGGAGTGGCGAGCAGCGACTGGATGGCGGTGGGCTGCTCTTCGAGTGCAGAAGGCTGCGCGACAGCTCCCGATCGGCCCGATCGTGTTTGCCCGCCGCGGTTGCCATGCCCGGTGTCATCGCTGGTGCGTTGCTTTCTTTTAACGTACTTGCACGGGAATGGCGCGCATGGGTAGCCCGGCAACGAATGCAGCATAGATGACGGCCGCCAAAGTACAACTACGCGCGGCTTCAGCCTGATCTGCACAGCGTTTATCTCTCGGACACAACGCGTATACGGGGCGATCTACCCCCAGTCAGGATTTCCAAGTCCTAACCCGATGTAGAAAAGATAAGGGAGGAAACCGGGTAAGCGACGCAAGTAGATGCAGGGTATATCGTCTGCTGACAAGCTCGCCCAGTGCTAGCAGGCCGCTGAAATACCTCCAGCGAACGTCAGCGTCACGACAGGCTGAGGCGTTGATTTGAAGACTCCACCCAACCCCGGATTTATGCGCGGCGCTGACACCTTCAAACGTCAGCTCATGGAGCAGACCCACTACAACTTGCTGTTTCGCTGGTTCATTGGCCTGGCGATGGATGATGCGGTCTGGGTGCCCACCGTCTTCAGCAAGAACCGCGAACGGCTGCTCAAGCATGATGCGGTGATCGCGTTCTTCAACGAGGTGCTGGCCATCGCGCAGAGGAAGGACTGGCTGTCGGGCGAGCACTTCAGCGTCGACGGCACGCTGATTCAGGCGTGGGCCGGCCACAAGAGCTTTGTACGCAAGGATGGCGGCGATAAAGGCCCCTGACCAAGATACGCCCTTATGCTCTGCAGAGCAGTGCGACACGTGTCGCCGTCAACCGCGCGTTAAGCGGTATGTAGTTGGCGGTAAAGCTCGCTTCTTGCCTTGTCACGCACAGCTTGACGTGCCGTGACCTGCTGTGCGGCCAGCAGTTGCCTACTTGGACAGGCGTGGTGGGTAACTACCGGGTCTGAAGCTCCAAGGACAATGTACTCGTCGAAAGACGCCACGACTCGGCGACGATGTGTGGTGACGCTGCGAGCCACAATGCGGCGTGGAGGCTAGGCAAGTTCCGCATGCGCAACAGATGTGAACCGTTGATAAACCCCGTAAAGAGCAATGGGCCAAAGTGGCTGGAAGGCCCTGACCAAAAGGTCTGCAGCTGGTTGCTCCCCTTGCACTTGGGAGCACGTCGTCACAACGTTGCCGGGGGAAAGGCGGGCGCTAAACGGATAGGCTCAGAGTATCGGGTCGGTAGGAGCGGGAACGTGGTAAGCCCGTTTCTTCGCCACGGATTCAATGTACGAATCTTTGGCAAGCGAGCCGCGAGGCAAGCCGATGGGGAAGCGGGTAAGAGAACGCGGAGAAAGCGAACGGCAGGTTGTAATGGCTTGCATAGGGGTTCGAACTTTGCCCTGACCTGAAAGGGTGCAGACTTCCGCGAGGTGTGGCTGTCGTGAGCCAGTATTTGAGGTTCGGCGTAGGGAAGCTTGGAAGAGACCGCCTCGTTGCGGTTCAGCTCCCTCGTTTCAGCGATGAGATGAACCAACGATACGAAGCTAGCGAAGGACTTGTGCTGTTCGGCAAGGCCGGCATCGAGCTTCGGTGTTTTAGCCATGCGCGAGCCGCTTGCGGTGAAAGTCGCTTGGGCGGTTCTTTGGGGAGGGAGCAGTGGAGACGCTGCTCTCTTACCCGCTTAAGGGCGTATCTTGGTCAGGGGCCTCTTGCGGTTGACGACACAGCCCGCCTGTCCGATCGCGGCAGTGATGCACCGATATTCGTGCCGATCGCCATCGTGGCCCACGCCATGATCCGGCCGCGGGCCGATGCGGGCTGGCCATCAAGCTCAAACCGTACTTGTAAATCGTGCCATTGCCGTTTCCAGTCGCGATGGGCAAGCGCGGCGGTGGACTGGATCGGGAATTCGTGTCACCAAAGCGAGATTCGTTTCAAATATGTTACGAATTAAATCTCATGAAACTCGCGAGTTAATTTGATGTCATTGCGATTTCTGGCGGGGCGAATACAGTCAATCTGAAAATATCAAAAAACAAGGTGCCGGCGTCTACAGTCGGCGCCCGGAATTGGAACAGGTCCGCCAGAACAGAAAAGCCGGACTCCGGAGGGGAGCGCAACGCCGAGCCAGCCGATCGACTGGGCACAGGCATGCCCATGCTTTCGACCTGGGCGGGAGACGCCATCGCATCGCTCGGGGGCCTTACAGAACAAAATTTGCGATGCACCCACTGGTGTCGATACTCTTCCCGGTTTTCTGCCGGCGCAGGGGGGAATATGACAACTAGCGACTTCGATCTGCGAATTTCCGCCGATGACGGCAGGTATTGGGCGGAAGTCGTCGACTCGCCCGTGGGCCGTTCCAGACGCGAGGCCTTGCAGGCTCCGTTTGGCAGCGATCCGCGTGACCGGGCGCTCTTTCTTTTGCAACTCGAGAATGCCGTCCTGCGCGGCGGAGGTCGGCGCGGCGGCCCCGTGTCTCGCGAAGAAAAGGTGTTGCGCGACTTCGGCAGCAAAATGTTCCGGATCCTGCTGAGCGAGTCCGGCTCGGTCGCGACGACCTATAGCGCCAGCCGCGCGAGCGTCAACAGTCTGCGTCTGAAGCTGACCGTCGATCCGCCGGAGCTTGCCGTGCTCCCGTGGGAATTCCTGTTCGAAGAAAAGCAGCACAGTTCGGCCCAGGACTATCTGTGCCTCAATGACTGCACGCCGATAGTACGCTATCTGGACTTTGGGCACATCCAGCAACATGCCGGGGTCACTGGAAAGCTGAACATTCTTGGCATGATCGCCAATCCCCGAGGCGAATGGACACCGCTCGATGTTGAGCGGGAACGGCAACGCATTGACCGGGCCGTGGCCGAGATTCCCGACAAGGACGCCATCAACTTCCAATGGGTGCAGGGACAGACCCAGGAAGATCTGCTCGACATAATGCAGAAGGAAGAATGGCATGTATTTCACTTCATTGGCCATGGTGGTGTCAGCGAGTGGATCGACTTCGATGGCAACCCGCAAAGTGAAGGCTTCGTGGTCCTGGCCGACGGGCAAGGCGGCGCGGTGAGGCTGACGGCGGCAGAACTTGCCATGAGCCTGTCAAACAGATCGCGTAGCCTCAGGCTCGCCGTTCTCAATTGTTGCGAGAGCGCTCGCGGCACGGGAGCGGACAGCCCGGGCGCCGCCATCGTGAAGTCAGGGGTACCTGCGGTAGTCGCCATGCAATATCCAATCTGCGACGAGACGGCAATCACCTTCGCGAGCATGTTCTACCGGTCCTTGCTTAATGGGCGATCGGTTGAGGACGCTTTGACTGCAGCACGGAAATTGATGCATCGGGAATCCGCTGTCGAATGGGGCATCCCGGTACTGTTCACGTGCGCAGATTCCAGTCCGCTAATCGTGCATCGCTCCGCCACGGCGTTCCCGGCGCCTCCCTCGCCTCCCTCGCCTGCGGCCAGTCCCGTTGAACCACGAGGGGGGCCGCCCGCCGAGCCTGCCGAACACCAGTTGCAGCAGGATGAGGCGCGCGCCGCCTTGCGACGTCTGTTTTCAACGTCCGGCCCCCCCGGGATTGACCATGAGCGACCCACACCTCGGACTCAAGCTGGCCTCGGCGATCTTCGTGCTAATCGTGTTCGCCATCATCGGCTTCGACAGACCCACCTGGTGCCGCACCTACGCGAGTGTGTCCCGCTTCCGGCTCGCAATGGCTGCCTATGCATTCCTGTTGACTATCGTGATGCTACTGCTGTACCTCCTGTTCCGATGGGCGCTCCAGGCCATGGGCATCATGGGCGGCGTCGACGATTTCATCCGTCCGAGTTCGCCGATCTGGCTGTCCCTGGCCGCGACCATGCTGCTGTTTACGGGGCGTGACGTAACGGCGAAACCACGCGAGTTTCTCCAGCGCGCGGCCGGCGTGCCCCGAGTTGCCGAAGAACTTGCGACAGTCCTGTGCCAGGCGGAACTGCACGCGGGAGAAGACCAGAGGCGCGAGGCGCGCAGTTTGCTCGAGCATCTGGCCATCAATCCGGACCAGAGTTGGCTGCCCCAGAGTGAAGCCACGCGCGCTCTCCTGTTGCGCGCCACCTTGCTGCACACGCTCCTGCGCAAATGGCCGGGCGACCCTCACCTGAGACGCTATACCGCCATTGCCAAGAACGACCTCGACCTGCTCCGGCAACGGTTCGACGAGCTGGCGCTGCGGATATCGCGGTCCTTTGGCACCATGGAGCATCTGGGGCAGATCGCCCAGTTCCTGGCCAAGTCCGGATTGTCCGGGGAGGAGCATGAAGCCGCCGCCACGCTGATCCGCAAGATTGTCAGCGACATGCTGCGAGACATGTGCTGCGACATCAGTGAGTTCTGCAGCCATGCCTGTCTGCTGGTGGCGCGCGGGGTCCTGACGACGGAGCATTCCGCGCGCGCGCGCGATCGAGCAATCGCGCGCCTTGGATTTCGTGTCCGTGCCACGGCAAAAGCCACATCCTATGGCATCCTGTTGATTGCTGCGGGCCTGCTCTACTTCAGCATTGCCATATTCTTTGCGCTCGTCGGCACGCCCCCGCAACGCATCAGTACGCCCTATCTCGTACTTGTCATCACGTTGATCCAGCTTGGCGCGCTCACCGTGGCAATCGTGCCGAAAAACCGCTGGGGCTTTGCCAATGCCGGCTTGAATACGCGGTCGCCCCTCGGTTTCATCGTTGGCGCCGGTGTCGTGGCGTGTATGCTGGCGCTTGCCATCAATGCGGCGGCGGGCGCGTTGTTGATCGGTGGCCTGGACGGTAGCCTTAAGCGCGTGCTCGATGGCGCGCCGTACCTGATCTCGCCGTTTGCGACGGCAGCCACCACGGCATGGCTCGTGCAGGATCACCGCTGGCGCACGATTTCGTCGCCACACACACGGCGCCTTCTCGATGCGGCGACCATGGGCATTGTCTGGCTCATCGTATCGGCGTTCTCCACCGCGCTGAGGCAGTCGCTCACCGGAGCCAGTCCAGACCTCGACACGCTGATCTGGCCGATGCTTGGAGGCTCCGCCATCGGCGGCGCCATCGGAGGCCTCGTGCCTGCGCGATTCCGCGTCAACGAAGCCGACTTGCGCCGACATATGACACCGTTTGCGATGGCCGCCACGCCAGAGCAGGAGGTGCCCGACACAGAAGTGTCCATTCCACGGCGCGCCCTCTGAAAAGGAGACATCATGCCGCAGTTTCTGCATCAGTGGGCTTACAAGGACGATCAGGTGAGAGCCATGGTCGTCGAACAACAGAACCGTGAGGAGGTGGTCCGCATCGCGACGCAAGCGTTCGGCGGCAAGCTGCTTTGCTTCTGGTTCTGCTTTGGTGAGTACGACGGTGCTGCTATCACCGAATTCGAAGACAACGAAACGGCAATGGCCTGCTTGATGTCGATCTACGCCGAAGGAAGACTGCGCGTGCTGAACACAACCCCGCTTCTCACGTGGGAACAGAGTCAGGCCGCCATTCGGAAAGCGCAGATTGCGATCCGCGGTCGGGCCGAGGGCTGAAACGGGGGCAGCAGCATGCGCCGCGCAGTCCTGGCAATTGGCGTCGATCGGTCCGGCAATCTACCTGTGCTGTACGATGCCGCACAGGGCGCACAACGCTTTGCGCAGTGGGCGCGTGAGCAAGGGATCAATGGATCCCAGCTTACGGTGCTGACCGACGAGAACCGGGGCAGCGTGACCATCGATGCCATAAAGAAGGCCATCAACCGCATGGTCGACAACGACCAGCGCTCGGACCAGCTCCTCATCTACTTCGCGGGACATGGCGTCAATATCGCCTATGGTGAGTATTGGCTGCTGACAGACGCGCCCAGGGACTCCCAGGCGGCTGTCAACGTGACAGGCAGCGAAAGCCTGGCGCGCTATTGCGGCATCCCCCACGTGGTCTTCATCTCGGATGCCTGCCGCACCGCCGCGGAAGGCTTGAACGCCCAGCGTGTCACAGGCAGCGAAATCTTTCCGAACGAGAATGTGACCGACCTGGAGAGTCCGATCGATCAGTTCTACGCCTGCTCGCTTGGACGCCCCGCGCTGGAGGTGCGGGACCCGAATACTTCCGCCAGAAATTTCTCGGCGCTCTATACCGGCGCGCTGCTGCATGCGCTCGGCGGCTTCGTTCCCGAGCTGATCCAACATACGTCCGAAGATGGCCATGAGATGAACCGGATCCACCCCCGTCCGCTCAAGCATTGGCTCGCGCAACAGGTTCCAGCCCGCATCGCCGAACTTCGCCCCGACGGGACGGCCATGCAGATGCCGGACGCGCGCATTACCTCGGACCCACACATCTGGATAGCCACCTTCGACCCAGGCACGCTGCCCACACCGCCCTCACCGGTGTCTTGGAGCATTCCCCTGCGAGAATTCGAACGCGTGCATCGTGGCAGAGTGATTTCGGCCGGCGCCATGAACAGTCCGATCATGGCGGCCTTGATCCACCGATCGGTTCGCCTGCCCGCGAGTCAGGGTCTTGATCGCTCCCTGACATTTGAGGATGGCTCCCGCTCGATCGAGGCGAAGGAGCTGTTGCGTGCCATAGAGGACGTAGCGGCGCCCTTCAGCGGACATCTTGACAGAAGCTGTGGCTTTGAGATTCGGGGGGATACGTTCGTCGAAGCGGTATCGTCCTCTGCAGCCGTCGACCTGCCTGGAACTCCTGGCCCCGTGCTGCACGTTAATCCGGCATGGCCAGGCGCCAATATCCTGCTGGTGTTCGAATCGGGGCGTGGAGCACTGCTGCCGGCGTTCCCGGGGTTCGCAGCCAAGCTGACCGTGGTCGATGGCGAGCTGGTCGATGCGGCATACGAACCGATGGCGCCTGCCCGTCCCTCGATGGCTTCGGCACGACAGCTTGCGATCGTACGGCGGCTACGCGGGGTGGCGTCGGTCGCGACGCGACACGGTGTCTTCGCACTGGAGGCCGACGACATGGATCCCTGGGCACAAGGCATGCTTATCGCGGACATGCCTGACCCCGCCCTCGCCCTCTATACGAGCTACGCATTCGCAGAGGGCGGGCGCGTGGATCTTTCGCGATCCATCAGCCAGGCGATGCGCGACCGCCTGGGCTACCGCTTCTTCGACATGGCGTTGCACAACGGGGAACTCGATGGAAAACGCGCGGATCAGGCTACTGGCCTGCTCGGCTGCGTCCCGTTGCTGGCACGGGGATGGGGACTGCTCAACGCCCACCGTGTCTTGCTGCCAGCGCCGTTGAGTGAGCTGCGCTATCAGCTTTGCCCATCACCATGGACGTTGCTCGACCGCGATGGCGTGATGCAGGTGCGCAGCGCCTTTCAGCAAGGAGTACTTCGATGAGCCGACAACTGGTATTCATTCACGGGCGATCGCAGGAACACAAGGAAGCGGACAGACTGAAGGCGGACTGGATCGCCGCATGGAAACGGGGACTGGCCAAGAGCGAACTAGACATCCCGATCGATGAGGCCGACATCCGTTTCCCCTACTACGGACAGGCGCTCTTTGACCTCGCCGGTGGGGCGCCCGACGATCAGGTCGCCGACATCATCGTACGTGGCCCGATGGCGGACGCTGATCTCCAGCAGAAGACGTTCGTCCTCGCCGTGCTGCAGGAGGTCGCCGATGAAACCGGGGTGGACCCGCTGGCCGACGGCGCAGAGGGTGACCTCATCAGCCGGGGCGTTCAGAACTGGGAGTTCGTGCAAGGCATTCTCAGGGCCATCGACCGCCATATCCCCGGCAGCAGCGGCGCGAGCATCGCACTGGCAACAAGCGATGTCTACCAATACCTCAGAAATCCGGGCATGCGTGACCGCATCGAGACGGGCATTCGCCCCGCCCTGAGGAGTGATGCCGAGACCGTAATCGTCTCCCACTCGCTTGGCACCGTGGTGGCGTACAACCTGCTACGGCGGGACGGCCTTGCGTTGCGCTGGAAAGTCCCGCTGTTCGTCACGCTTGGTTCGCCGCTTGGGGTGACGGCCATTCGCAAGGCGCTGCGGCCCATCGACGCCGTCCCCTGCGTGGATCACTGGTACAACGCCATGGACGAACGGGACGTCGTTGCCCTCTATCCGCTGAACGCCGACCACTTCGATATCGCGCCCCCGATCGAAAACAACACCCGAATCAGTAATGACACGGCCAACCGGCATGGCATTTCCGGCTATCTCGACGACAAGGAGGTAGCGCAGCGCATCCACGCCGCCCTGGTGGCAGCGTAATCGCATTCTGTCGGTGATACCACAGCCCGTTCCGCGAGACATACCCGGCATTATGTCTAAACTTCATGCCATCAATCTTCAAGACGGGCTTCTAGCGGCTTGGGCCGCTGCTGGATCACAGAGGTTCGCGTAATCGCAGTAGAGCGTACAGACTCCGCGCGGTGGATCCGCTAGTTGCTGCTGGCGCGTTCAGCCAATTTCGCTCCGGCTTGCTACGCCCTCTTCCCGAAGAATTCAAGGCGCAACGAAAGGGGCCGCTGTGCCGCGCACCAAAAATCGCCTGCCGGCATGGCTAACTGCCCACGCCGGCAGCCTCTTCCGCACGTTGCCTGCCCTGCAACCAGAACACCTTGGGCGTAGCCGCAACCAGGCGGTCCCAATGGTGCCGCCAGGATGGACGCGTCGCGACATCTGTCGAACGGGCCGGCTGCGCCGGCTCAATGTCTGCCTGCGTGTTCGCCGCCGTTTCGGCCTGCATCGAGGGCTGTACCACGATGGCGTAGCGGCTGTACTCGGCCAGCAACTCTTCCCGGCTGACCTCCTGCTCCCCGCCGCCCCAACCCGGCAGCGCGACAAGGAGGCGTCCGTGCTCGCGGCGCTCAAGCAATACGCACGGCCTGCGCTTGCCTAGCATCAGGATCGCCGGCAGCACGCTGTCCGGGATCTTGTCCAGCTCCACCTCCACGAGCCGGGCCGACAAGCCCACGTGCGCCGCCGCAGCGCTTAGGAGCGGCAATGTGAGGCGGTGCGGTGGCTCCTTCTGCAGGACGGCAGACGGCATTGGCCGCTGCCATACCCGGTTGACCAACAACAGGCAGCCCAGCAGAGGATCATCCGCGCCCGTCGAACGGTGCATCCCGGCATGCTGATCCCGGTAGCCAGCCATGGCGTCAGGCGCTTCGTACAATGAAAGCTCGGCCGTCTCGTGCGGCCCGCACGTTTTCCACTCACCCATGATTCCCCCCGGTTTCAGTGGTGTGGCATTTCATTTTTATGAAAGCGTAGTGCACGAAGGCATCCGTTCCCATCCTTCAAACAGGTGATTTCGCGGCTGATTCGGCTTTGAAACATCACCGGGATCGAGTGCTTTGTGGCAGCGCTGCCAAACCGGCCGTCAGATCCGAGCTGGCTGCCAGCACATGATCGAGCGGCAACACCTCTTGCAGCACGTTGACGGTCAGACCATACGTCATCAGCGCTACAAACTTGACCTCGAGATACTGCAGGTCTGGACTAACCCGCTCAGGCAAGCAGTTAGCGACCGGACTAAAGGTGGGGTCCTCGCCCTTGCACTGCCAGCAGGGGTACAGTCTGGGACTATCGATCGACAGTCACTGCGGAAGACCAAGTGATGGTGGCCCTTGCAAGCCAACTATGCACCGCACGTGGGACAAACGCTGGTCCGGGCAACGGCCTCGGCAACCTGTGCCGCGACCATCGTCCGCTGCAGCCGCCCCAGCAATGATTTCGCCTCCTCCAGACAGAGGCCCAGCGAGCCCACATCAAGGCCGCCTCTCTCGAACTGGGCGATTTCGGTGATGGTGGCTGGCTCGCCTCCCTCATCGTGCACTACAAGTTGCAAGCTAATACGCATGGCCGCCCTCCTCCCGTGGAAGCTGCAGCGGCCAGTCTACCCTTTGAGCCCTCGCAACCGATCATTGACGATCTGACGGTCAAAGTGACGATCCAGCCAAGTCAGCCACCGGTCGAGCTCATCGCGTAAGTCTTCCAGCACGATAGGACCCTCGCGCAGCGACTCGATCCAATCGAGGAACTCATATTCACTGTGTTCGTCTCTGGCTTCCAGATACCTCTCGATCCCGCCAATGTCCTCGGGCGGGCATGGCCCGCAACCCACCACGCAACGCGGCAACTGGCCAGGCTGTTGCCGCAGCATACGCCGCCCCATGCGTATCTCCTGGCGCCACCACGCGTTGAAGTCATACACATGGACGAAGCCTTCGTGTTCGCGGAGATGAAACGCGGTCAGCGGTAGCTCTTTGCCACGGTGGAGAACTACAGGACGCCCTCATGAGCTTCGCCGTAACGCCTGCCATGAATGCTGAACTGGTGCAGATGTTCGTCGGCCCAGCCCATGACTACCTGGATGACATGGTGCAATTGCCCGAGCGTCAAGTGCTCGGGAACGAGGACGCGTCGCCAAACCGGCGGGCTCAGGCCGCGCAGAGCAATTCGAAGTTGAAGGACGGAGGTCGCCGGCCCAAGATTGGAAGCCATGCGTGCATTGTAGGTGCCTCATGGGGCTCTCAGCAGAGATCCCGGTCGTCTGCCCCCGCCTTGGCGCGGTCTCCCTCCAGTGCGCCACGCCTTATGCAACGCCGTTTAGCTGATCGATCTCACAACTTCGACGGCTCACCTAGGGTCGCCGAACGGCGTGCATCCTTCGACGCTTCAACATTGCAACAGAACTCACACAACGAAGGCTTAGCGGAACAGTGATTTCCCCCTCATGGCCTCATGATCTAGCCCATCCAAGGCGTGGCACCGTTCTTGCGGCCTGCACCCATACGATAATCGCGGTCTGTCCCCATGAAGAAGGAGAAGAAAATGGCTGGACAACTCACATTGCTTCCTCCGCTGCCACCCTTCATGGACTGCTCGGCTAGCGACATTAATGACGTTGGCGACATTATTGGCGAATCCAGCCGCTCGGTCGGGAATGTCACGAGTATGATAGTTACCCTCTGGAAGAATGGCGCCCCAAGCTCCCCGGTCGACTACCCTGGCCCAACTCTCGGACTTAGAATTAACAATCAGGGAAATTTTCTTTTCAGAGGACAATCCCCTGGTCGTTTATCTGGCTCATACGGATTATATAAACCCATCGGGAATGCGACAGTCGATCTACATACGATAGTCCCAAACCTCTGGGAAGTCCTTGCCATCAACGATCACGATCTGATGTTGGGTTCGGTTTTTGCTCAAGACCCCCGGGTGCCAGATCACCTAATTTTATTCAACATAAATGGGTATCTACGCCACCTCCCGAACATCGGCGGCATCTCATCATCGAATATATTGGGAGTAGACAATGATGGACGGGTAGCGATTCAATTAGCAAGTGCAACTCAAAATACTAAACTGTATTGGCTTCCAAGAGAAAGTGATGCTTGGCTGCAATGCGATTTGCCGATTCTTTCAGATAGCGTTCCCTGCCTAAACAAGGAGGGACTCGTGGGTGTGGCAGTGGCCGCGTCCTCCAACCTATCTCGAATCGTATTGATTGATTTGAACCATCCGGATCAGCACAAGAACACGAATCTTTTTGCACCACTATCAACGCCCTTTCGCTCCGTTGTCGCCATCAATGGTACCCGCGTTGTAGCCGCGCAACCGGACTACGAGGCGGTCTTCTATGACAACTATCAATACATGAGCTTTGGCGGCCTCCCCACGTTAGGGGGGACCATAAATGGCAGAAGCGCGAGCGCGATGAACAGTCTGGGTATGAGCGTAGGTAGTTCTCGCCTGACGACCATACCTCCATCACCAAATTTCCGCGATGTCGCATGGACTTACAGTTGGCCCGGATTCCAGCTTCGGCGACCTCCGTGGCTGCCGAAGGATCCCATGCGGTTCTTCTTTCCAGAATACATTCCGTGGCCCTGGCCATCTGATTTCCCAATACCCGGACCCGTCGAGGACTGGGAACAATGGGATCTACTTCCACCTGAAAAAAGAGACGTTATAACGACTGTCGCTCTGGGAGAGTTGGGGTCGAGGCTCATCGCCCCGGAACTCAGAGAGATGTTCAAACGCGCGACAAGCGAATTACTTGAACGAGCGGCGAAGATATCGATCGAGAAAAGCCAGTAAAGGTGGAAAGCAATGGCGCAACGGCGGTCATGCGCGGTGCCGACCTGCATACCCGCTGATCTTGGGGTCATCATACCTTTCGTGCATGTATGGACCCGACGCCTCCCTTCGGTGGACACTGTCGACCTCAACCTGACACGTGGGGGTTTCATCATGGGAATCGATATCCTTGGCATCGATCTCGCCAAACGAGTGTTCCAGCTGCATGGCGCTGACCACCGCGGACGGGCCGTACATCGAGCGAAGGTCTCCCGTGGGCCGTAATTCTGCCAGCAGCTGGCGCGCCAGCGCCGCCTCGGCTTCGGCGCGCTCGGCCCGGCGCTGCGCTGCGGCAAGTTCCGCCTGCACGGTGGCCAGTCGTTGGCCGCTTTCTGCTCGGCGGCGTCGGCGGCCGCGAGCCGCGTGGAGAGTTGCTCGATGAGCGCCGTGACCTGGGTCTCGAGCCGGGCCCGGGCCTCGGCCTGCGCCACCGCCGCGTCGCGGGCCTCGCCGCGCCGTAACAAGTTCGCCGCGCAACGCTTCGACCGCGCGTTCGCTCTGCTGGCGCGCGGTGCGCTCCGCATCCAGTTCGCGCAAGGCACGGCGCTCGCTAGCCTCGGCCCGTTCGTTCCTGCGCGATGACGACCTGTTCGCGAGCGCGCTCCAGCTCCGTCGAGAATTGGGTTCGCAACTCTTCTAATTGCCGCCTCCCCGCCTCCAGTTCCGCCCGCCCCGCCTCCAGCCGCGCCTGGGTCGCGGCGTGGGCCTGGCGCTCGGTCGCCAGCGCCGCCTGACCCTCCTCGATGGACTGGCGCGCGGCGTCCAGCTGGGCGACGAGCGCCGCCGCTGCCTCGCGTGCGAGCGTGGTCTCGGCGTGCGCGGCATCGCGCTCGGCCTCGGCGGCGCGCGCCTCGGCGCGCAGCGTGGCCAGCTCGCCGGTGGCGGCCTCGTTGGCCGCCTGCCAGATGGTCTGCACCGCCCCGGCGGCAATGTCCTTCAACGCCTCCGGCAGGTCCGGGTGGTCGATGGTGACGCGCGTGCGCCCGCGCAGCTCCTGCCAGAACCCCTGCAGCACCTCGGCGGGCGTGCCCTTGCTGCCCTTGCGCACCAGCTGATAGAGCGTCGACCGGGATTCGCAAATATCTGAAGCTTAGATATTTGCGAATCCCGGCCACCCCTCTTATAGAGGGCCGGCCAAAAAAGGGGCTTGTGAAAGCAGCGACAGCCTACCTATAGTTCTAGCGCGATAAGGTTGCCGACTTAACAAGGAGCTCGCAATGAAGCCTTACGTTGTCGCAACGCTGCTCGGCGTGTTCGTGCTCACAGCAAATGCTGAAAAAATACACTGAGTGGGAGCCAATCAGAGGGACATTCGCATCGCATATTGCGAACGGCTACAGGATCGCCGCCGTGACAGGCACCGAGGACGACAACCTGAATATCGCGCACTTCTATTTGCAGAAGCCTACGGTGGACAATCGAGGAAGATCAATAGTTGAAGTGGCGCAATGTGTGCAGTATTACCGCAAGAATCAAACCGCTGATAACAGCTTTGGCTGTTATCGACTCATCCGTCCGACAAAGGCGTCCACCCTTGAGCGGTGACGCTCAGCGCAAGGGCCAGCGTGGGGAATGGTGGCTTTGGGGTGTGGGCAGGGCGAAGGGCACGGTGGGAAGCGAGGGCGACTGACGATTCGTCGGGACCGCACTAAGGATGGTCTGAAAAACCTCTGCCAACGGAAGGGCGGCAGAGACGTTAAATGAGGATCACGAAAGCTGCATGACGAAC
>NZ_JAGIQB010000061.1:0-31302 GCF_017815025.1 Cupriavidus phytohabitans | reverse complement strand
TTCGTGCGATGAAGAAACTGAAGGACGCCGCGATGTAACCGCACCGGTTCACGCGTGCAAAAGAAAAAGCCCCGGAGTCTCGCGATTCCGGGGCTTTTATTTATTCTCTCCGCTACCACTCAGACAAATAATCCAATCTCTACGTACAACCACGCGGCAATCGGCGGGACCAAGCAACCAAACAACCCGAATAGGCAGCGCTTACCGTTGCCTTCCATGGCGGTGAAGAATGCTTCCACGCCGCCC
This sequence comes from Cupriavidus phytohabitans, assembly GCF_017815025.1. Taxonomy (NCBI): domain Bacteria; kingdom Pseudomonadati; phylum Pseudomonadota; class Betaproteobacteria; order Burkholderiales; family Burkholderiaceae; genus Cupriavidus; species Cupriavidus phytohabitans. The sequence goes on along the minus strand of NZ_JAGIQB010000061.1, from coordinate 31,056 downwards.
GGCAGGACAAATAGGACTGCGAGACGGTGGCCCTGGACCGGGTCGCGCACCAAGCAAGCTGGACAGGCGCGGAGCGTGTTCGCAGCGCGCGATCCGCGGTCGGTGCAACTCCTAGCCAAAACGCTTGCAGCGCTTCCGCCGACATGCCCATGCTGCCCGTGCGCACCAGGTTGTAACTTGTTCGCGGTTAGGGTGCCCTAGTAGCGGAAGGACCAGCAAGCCGCAGACCTCGCGGTAGAGCGTGCGTTTTTCGGGGAAGCGCGTGAGCAGTTCGGCAATGTCGGGGGCCTTGGCGGCCTGCTCCGCGGCATCGGTCAAATCCCGCTCGTCAATTACGTCGCGAGCCGTTGAGCGGCGATCGCGCAAAGGCGCCAGCGGCGAGGGTCGTATCGTGCACATCGCCATTACCCAGGGCATGATATTCCGGATTGCCCGGTGGTCACCGAAATGGGCAAGATATAGGGCCCACGGATTCCCCTGCACGGGACAGCCTCCTATTCATACGCCATTGCACGGATGCTATTGTGCTGCGGCCTGCCATGAGACAACATGCAGCATGCCGGCAAGGCATCCACAGGAACCGAGTGAAACGTTGCCACTCTGCGATAACCCCCAATATGTCGAGACAGATTCCTCCACTTAACCCGCTGCGGGCCTTCGAAGTGGCCGCCCGGCATCTGAGCTTCACGCGGGCTGCCGAGGAATTGTTCGTCACGCCATCAGCAGTCAGTCACCAGATCAAGGCGTTGGAAGAAAGCCTGGGCGTACAGCTATTCATCCGCGAGGCCAAGGCGCTGGTGTTGACACCGGCTGGCACGGCCTACCTGCCTAGCGTCCAGTTAGCGTTCAAGCAGCTCGCCGATGCCACGCACCGTCTGCACAGCAAGGATCGCCCAGCGCTGAAGGTCAACATGCCGCCCACGTTCGCGGTCAAATGGCTGATCCCGCGCATGGACCGCTTCATGAAGACGCACCCGGATATCGACCTGAAGGTGTCGACGTCGAACCACCGCATCGATTTCGAGCGGGATGATTTCGACATGGCGATCCGCTACGGCCGCGGCGACTATCCCGGACTGCATAGCGAGCTGTGCCTGGCGGTAGAAGTGATCCCGGTCTGCAGCCCTGCACTGCTGCAGGGGCCGAATCCGCTGGAAACGCCATCGGACCTGAAGCACCATACGCTGCTGCACGACGACAGCACGTACACGGACGTCAGCAACCCGGACTGGGCGATGTGGCTGGAGCACGCCGGGGTCACCGATGTCGATGCCAGCCGCGGCCCGTCGTTCTGGCCAAGCCACCTGGTCATCAACGCGGCGCTCGGCGGCCTGGGGGTGGCGCTGGTGAAGAAGAACTGGATCGAGCAGGACCTGGCCGAAGGCCGGCTGGTGCGCCTGTTCGAATCGATCCGGCTGCCGGTGGAGTTTTCTTACTTCGTGGTGTTCCCGAAGGAGCGGCTGGAAGACCGCCGCATCCGCAGCTTTACCGACTGGATCCGCGCGGAAGTGGCGGCGGACCAGCAGCGGCCGGCCCCCGCCTGAGGACAGCGCGGGCGACGCCCGCGTACCGCACAGCCTGCCCCGATCGGCAGGCATGCCGCCCCACGTTATGCCGCGCCCTGCATCGATGCCGTCTTCTTCTGCACGCGTGCACGCAGCCGCTCGATATCGACCACGAAGCGGCGATGCGTGCCGCTGCACACCGTCTCCACCGCATCTTCGGCAGTCACGCCGAACGTGACACTGCGCCCTTCGATGGCGGTCACCTCCGCGCTGATGCGCACTTCCCCGCCAAGCGGCGTGGCCCCGCTGTGCTGCACCGAGACCTCCGCGCCAACCGAGCTTTCACCGTCGTCGAGATAGCCTTGCAGGAAATCCAGGCAGGTCTGCTCGATATCGCGCACCAGTTCAGGCGTGGCGTAGATGCGCAGGCTTTCGCCCAGAAAATCGATGGTGCGCTGGCGGTCGACCGTCAGCGTGCGCGAGCAGGTCGCGCCCGGTTGCAATCCGTTGTTCATCAGGGATTCCTTTGATGTTGCGGACGAAGCCATCCAATGCGGCGCGGTGTGCGCGTGCCGGTGGCGTATCCATGGGTTTGTGTGGCTACAGGCGATAGATGCGCTGGGCGTTGTCGTGCCACAGCGCGCGCTGCTGTTCCGGCGAACAGATAGCGATGGCGGCGCGGAAGCCGGCCACGATGGTGTCGTAGCTGGCCACCAGGCTGTCCACCGGAAAGTTGCTGGCGAACATGCAGCGCTCGGCGCCAAAGATGGCGATGGCGTCGCGAATGACGGGCACGTTGTCGGCCTGCGTCCACGGCTTGCCCGGCAAACCCAGGCCCGAGATCTTCAAGGCGACATTGGGTTGTTCAGCCAGCTCGGCCATCGCGGCGCGCCAGCCGGCCAGCCCCGCCTCGCTGCGATCAGCCGGCAGCCCGGTATGGTTCAGGATCAGCTGGGTGGGAAAATCCCGCGCCAGCGCCGCCGCCTGGTCCAGGTTCCACCACGGCGACTGCAAATCGAAGGACATGCCATGGCGCGCCAGCAAGGCGTAGCCGCGCCGCCAACGCTCGTCGTCCATCGAGCCGGGCAGCCCACGCCGCGCATCGTCCCGCCGGGCAGCGGTGACCGGCTTGTTGCGGATGCCGCGCATCATGGCGTAGGCGGCATGGCCGGCCAGCACTTCCTCGACATCGCCGCGGTCAAGCTGGGCATGACCGACGACTACCGTTGGCCTCCCCGTCCGCGCGGCGAGCTGCGTCAGCCATGCGGTCTCATCGACGGGATTGGCGCGCGCCCACTCTGCCTCGACGTGCACCGTCTTGACGGGCGCGCAACCGGCCGTGTCGCGGGCGAGATCCTCCGGCAGGTAATTCCGGCGCAGCGCCGAGTAGTCGCCATAGCGGAAGTTCGGCACCGCTTCGTCCTGCAGCCACGGATATGGATTGCGGCCGAGGTCCCAGAAATGCTGGTGCGCATCGATAAAGGGCTCGACTGGCGCCGCTTGTTCGTCGCGCATGGGCCTACTCCTTGACGGAGATGCGAGTGGCAAGCTGCTTGAACTGCGCTGACTCCTTCACCATGGCGGCCTGAAGCGTCACGTCGTCGGCATAGGTATCGGTGCTGAAATGCAGCTTCTCCAGCGTCTGGCGCATCACCGGCTCCTGCACGGACTTGGCAATGGCCGCCTTCAGTACTGCGATCACCTCGGGCGGTGTGCCCTTTGGCGCCGAGATGCCGCGCCAGATCCCCATCGACAGGTCGATATTGCGCTCCTTCAGCGTCGGCACATTCTCGAAGCCGCTGACGCGCTTGTCGGCCATTACCGCCAGCACCTTGAGCTTGCCCGCGGCCACGTGCGTGAAGACCTCTGCCGTGCTAACCGTAACTGCATCGATATGTCCGCCCAACAGCGCAAGCGTGGCGGGAGCGCCGCCGGCGTACGGGATATGATTGAACTTCGCGCCGGTCTTGTCGGCCAGCGCGGCGGCAGCCATATGCCACGCCGAGCCCTGCCCCGCATTCCCCACGCGGATGTTGGCTCCCGGCTTGCGCGCATCAGCAACGAACTGCTCGATCGTTGTCCACGGCGCGTCCGCGCGTACTGCCACGGCGGCAGGATCGGCATTCAGGCGCGCGATCGGCACCAGGTCCTGGTAGGTGAACTTGGCCAGTCCGAGGTAGTTCAGGAAGGTCAGCTCGCTGGACGACAGCACCAGCTTGTAGCCGTCCGGCTTGGCGTGGACCACTTCGCCCAACCCCACCGCGCCGGTGGCGCCCGGCTTGTTGATCACCACGATCGGCTGCGGCAGGTGCCTGGCCGCCGCCGCGGACAGCGCGCGCGCCACCACATCGGCGCCGCCGCCGGCCTGCCACGGCACGATCAGTTCGATGCGCCGGCTGGGGTAGGTTTCCGCACTCGCTGCGGCCGTACCGCCCAGCAGCCCTAGCACCACGGCCGCGGGCATCGCCCAGCGCCGCAATTGCGAACGTGACATCTGCATGGTTGTCTCCTGTCTCTTATCGGTATAGATGATCCAGCGGTGCGCTCAGGCGGCGCCGCGTTCCAGTTCTTGCGAGCGCACCGGGGCGCCGAACGCACCCTGCGCACGCAGCCGCACGACGGTGGCCGGATCGAAGCCGAACTCGCCCAGCACTTCGTCGGTATGCTGCCCCAGCAACGGCGCCGGATAGCGCACGCGCTGCGGCGTGCCGCTTAGCTTGACGGGGAATCCCAGCGCCTTGACCCGCCCTTCCACCGGGTGCTCGATCTCCAGCACCATGTCGCGCGCGACCGCCTGTTCGCTGGACAGCGCTTCGTCGTAGGTGAAAATCGGCGCCGCCGGCACGCCGGCCGCGAGCAGCGCGTCGACCCATTCCGCCGCCGGCTTGCGCGCGAATTCTGCCTCAATTTCAGGGATCAGCGCGGCGCGGTTGCGGATGCGCGCCGCATTGTCGGTAAAGCGCGGATCGGCGAGCAGGTCCGGCCGCTCGATCACATCGCACAGCGCAGCCCACAGCTTGGGATTGGCCGCACCGATGACAAAGTGCCGGTCCGCCGCTTGCACCGCCTGGTACGGCGCGCTCATCCGGTTGGCGCTGCCGATCGGCACCGGCACCTCGCCCGTGCCCCAGTACTCCGCCGACTCCCATACCGACAGGCCGAGCGCTGTCTCGAACAACGAGGCATCCACATACTGCCCTTGGCCCGTGTGCTCACGGCCCATCAGCGCGCTGAGGACGCCATAGGCGGTGAACAGGCCCGCCCCCAGGTCGGCGATCGGCACGCTTGCCTTGACCGGCGGCGCGTCCGGATGGCCCATCACGCTCATCACGCCCGACATGGCCTGCGCGATCAGGTCCAGCCCCGGGCGCCGCGACCACGGCCCGGTCTGGCCGAAGCCGGAGATGCTGGCATAGACCAGGCGCGGATTTATCTCGCGCAGCACCGCGTAGTCGATCTTCAGGCGCGCGGCCACGCCGGGCCGGTTGTTCTCCACCAGCACGTCAGCGCCACGCACCAGTTCATAGAACGCTTCCCGCCCGGCGGGGTTCTTCAGGTCGATCTCGACACTGCGCTTGTTTCGGTTCAGCGCCAGGAAGCCGCCACTGTCATCGCCCTTGAGCCGGAAGCCCATCGACTTGCGGGTCTGGTCGCCAGCACCGGGCGTCTCGACCTTGATGACGTCGGCGCCCATGTCGCCCAGCAGCATGCAGCAGAACGGACCCGCCATGATCTGGCTCACGTCCAGGACCTTGATTTTGGATAACGGCAAATTCATGGATACCACCTGAAGTTCGGGCGGCCGCACAGGGGATGGCGCCGCCGCGGTATTGGAAAAAACCAGAGTCGGGTGCTTTCAGCGGCCCACGAACTGCGGCCTGGTCTTGTCGATAAAGGCGCGGTGGCCGATACGGAAGTCCTCGGTGTCGAAGCAGGCATAGGACTCGGCATGCTCTTCCGGACGCAGCGGCTTGGGGTCCAGCAGCCGGCGCACGAACTGCTTGTGCCAGCGCGCCACCAGCGGCGCCCCCGTTGCAATACGGCGTGCCGCCGCATAGGCTTCGTCGGGCACCGCCTCATCCGCCACCACGCGGTTGACGAGGCGCTTTTCCAGGGCCTCCGCGGCATCGAACACCCGTCCCTCCAGCACGATCTCCAGCGCCGTCGCCGGCCCCGCCAGCGCCACCAGCCCGCCCAGCTCGCTATACGACATCACCAGCCCGAGCCGGTTGACCGGCACGCCGAAGCGGCTCGACTTGCCGCAGATGCGCAGGTCGCACATCGAGGCGATTTCCAGCCCGCCGCCAACGCACGCGCCCTGGATCAGCGCGATGGTCGGGTGTCGGCATTCGGCGATGGCGCGCATGGTGGCATTGGTGATCTCGCCGTATTGCTGCGCCTGCGCGGCGTTGGCGCGCATGGTGTCGAACTCGGCGATATCGGCGCCCGCGGCAAAGGCCTTGTCGCCGGCGCCGCGCAGCATCACGCAGCGCAGCGTGTCGTCGGCGGACAGGCTCTGGATGGCCTCGGTCAGGCCCTGCCACATGGACAGGTCCATGGCGTTGAGCTTATCCGGGTTGTTCAGCGTGATGGTGGCGACCTGGGCGTCGCGCTCGATCAGGATCGGTTGTCTCATGGTTGTCGTTGGTTTGGTGGTGGCCCGGCAAGTGCGGGCTGGGTCCGGAATCCGGCTGGTCAGCGCAAGTCTAGGGCCAGCGCCGCGCGCGTCAAAACGAGAAAATCTCAGCGACGCTTCAAGAAAAACTAGGCGCACGGTGCTGTGAGATTTTCTTGGGCTGCCTTCAAGTAAATCCACGTTGTGACTGACGGGGCTTGTTCCTAGACTTCGTCACCAATGCAGCCAGCCGGGCCGCCAGTCAGCATCTCGACAGTCCGGCAGGCCGCGCACCCCACAGCATGGAGACAAGATGGCCCTCATCAACTACATCACCCAGATCCAGATCGACTTCGGCGCCATCGGGCTGCTGGCGCAGGAATGCGAACGCATCGGCATCACGCGCCCGCTGGTGGTCACCGACGCCGGCGTCAAGGCCGCGGGCATCGTTCAGCGCGTGCTGGAACAGCTGCGCCCCGGCTGCGAAGCCGTGATCTACGACGGCACGCCGTCCAATCCAACCGAAGCCGCCATGCGCGACGCCGTACGCCTCTATGGCGAGTACCGTTGCGACGGCATCATCGCGGTGGGGGGCGGCTCGCCGATCGACCTGGCCAAGGGCGTGGCGGTCTGCGCCACGCACGAGGGGCCGCTGCGCCAGTTCGCCGCGATCGAAGGCGGCGTGGCGCGCATCACGGCCGCCACCGCGCCGGTCATCGCCATCCCCACTACCGCCGGCACCGGCAGCGAGGTCGGCCGTGGCGCGGTGCTGATCCTCGACGACGGCCGCAAGGTCGGCGTGCTTTCGCCTTACCTGGTGCCGCGCCTGGCGATCTGCGATCCCGAGCTGACCCTGGGCCTGCCGCCGATGCTGACCGCGGCCACCGGCATGGATGCCATCGCGCATTGCCTGGAGACCTTCATGGCGCCCGCGTTCAATCCGCCCGCCGACGGCATAGCGCTGGATGGCCTGCGCCGCGCGTGGCTGCATATCGAGCGCGCCCGCCTCGATCCGCAGGATCGTGACGCAAGGCTGGCGATGATGAGCGCATCGATGCAGGGCGCGCTGGCGTTCCAGAAGGGTCTGGGCTGCGTGCACAGCCTGAGCCACGCGCTCGGCGGACTGATGCCGACGCTGCACCATGGCACCCTGAACGCGGTGCTGCTGCCGGCGGTGATCCGATTCAACGCGGACGCGCCGTCGATGCAGGCAGACGGCAAGCTGGCCCGCATCGCGCAGGCAATGGGACTACCCGATGCCGACGCCATCGGGCCGGCGATCAGCGACCTGAACCGCCGCCTGGGACTGCCGTCGGGGCTGCGTGAGATGGGCGTGGACCCGGCGCTGTTCCCGCGCGCGATCGACTATGCGCTTGCGGACCACTGCCACAAGACCAACCCGCGCGAGGCCAGCGCCGAAGACTACCTGGCAATGCTGCAGGATTCGCAGTAAGCCAAGCCGGCTTCACGAGCAAAACAGCAAAGCAAAATTACAAAGGAGACCAAGCATGCAACGTCGCACCTTCCTGTGCGCGGGCGCGGCCGCGCTGGCCGCCCCGCTGGCGCGGGCAGCCTCGCCGCTGCCGGCCGGACCGATCCGGATCATCGTGGGCTTCCCGCCCGGCGGCGGCACCGATGTGATGGCCCGCGTGATCGCGCAGCATCTGTCGACGCTGTGGCAGGTGTCGGTGATCGTCGAGAACCGCCCCGGCGCGGCCGGCGTGGTCGCGGCGGAGTACACCGCGCGGCAGGCGGCCGACGGCACCGCGCTGCTGATGACCAATATCAGCAACCACGCCATCGCACCCAGCCTGTATCCCAAGCTCGGCTATTCGGTGGAGAAGGACTTCACGCCGATCATGCTGGTCGGGGTCACGCCCAACCTGCTGATCTGCAACACCAGCGGGCGTGCGCGTTCGGTGGCCGACGTGGTCGCGCTGTGCCGCAGCCAGCCGGGCAAGATCACCTTCGGCTCGTCCGGCGCGGGCGCGGCACAGCATCTGGCGCTGGAGATGTTCAAGCTGCGTGCGGGCGTGGATGCGCTGCACGTGCCCTATCGCGGCTCGGCGCCGATGCTGACGGACCTGATCGGCGGCCAGATCGATTTCAGCTTCGAGACCATGACCTCGGCCACGCCACAGGTCCAGGGCGGCAAGGTGGTGGCGATCGCGCAGACGCGCCCGCGCCGCGCGGCCAGCTATCCCAAGGTGCCGACGCTGGCCGAGTCCGGCTTCCCCGGTTTCGATGCCGGCACGTGGTACGGGCTGGTCGGCCCCTCCGGCCTGCCGGCCCCGATGGTCGAGCGCATGAATGCGGACATGAACAGGGTGCTGGCGATGCCGGATGTCGCCAGCAAGCTGGCCGGCTTCGGCGCCGAGGACGGCGGCGGCACGGCGGCGCGCTTTGCGCAGTTCATCGCAACGGAACGCGTCAAGTGGGCGCGCGTGGTCAAGGACGCCAACGTCAAGGTGTGACATGAATCGACGCATCACGATTGAGGAAACCCTGCCCCGCGACGCGGAGCGCGCCTTGCTGCTCGGGCGTGCCTGGCTGCCTGGCCCGAACGGCGGCCCCGCCACGGTAGTCGTGCGCGGCGCGGAGCTGTTCGACATCAGCACCACCGCGCCCACCATTGCCGGACTGCTCGCGCGGCCAGACTGCGCCGAACGCGTGCGCAATGCCACCGGGCCCTCGCTGGGGCCGCTGCAGGACTGGCTCGACGCGACCTGCGCGCATGGGCCGAACCCGGAGCATCGCCACCTGCTGGCGCCGAACGACCTGCAGGTGGTCAAGGCCGCCGGCGTGACCTTTGCCGCCAGCCTGGTCGAGCGCGTGATCGAGGAGCGGGCACGCGGCGATGCGGCCAGCGCCGCGGCCGTGCGCGAGAGCGTCAGCGCGATCGTCGGCCCGGGCTTTGCGTCGGTGCGCCCGGGTTCCCCCGAAGCCATGCGCATCAAGGAAGTACTGGTCGCGCAGGGGCTGTGGTCGCAATACCTGGAAGTCGGCATCGGCCCGGACGCCGAGATCTTTACCAAGGCCGCGCCACTGTCGTCGGTGGGCACCGGAGTGGATGTCGGCCTGCACCCGCAATCGAGCTGGAACAACCCTGAGCCTGAGGTCGTGCTGGCGGTCTCGCCGCGCGGCGAGATCGTCGGCGCGGCGCTTGGCAATGATGTCAACCTGCGCGACTTCGAAGGCCGCAGCGCGCTGCTGCTGGGCAAGGCCAAGGACAACAACGCGTCGTGCGGCATCGGCCCGTGGATCCGCCTGTGCAATACGCATTTCGGCATCGACGAGATCGCCCGCACTGAGATCGACCTGACCATCGAGGGCGAGGATGGCTTCGTGCTGCACGCCGCCAGCGCCATGACCCGGATCAGCCGCTCGCCGCAGGAGCTGGTGGCGCACGCGATGGGCGCGCACCACCAGTACCCCGACGGCATGATGCTGTTCTGCGGCACGCTGTTCGCGCCGGTGCAGGACCGCGACGCGCCGGGCGCCGGCTTCACCCACCATCCGGGCGACCGCGTCAGCATTTCCGCGGCGCACCTCGGCGGGCTGGTCAACTGGGTCGGCAACAGCAACGAACTGCCGCCGTGGACGTTCGGCATCGGCGCATTGATGGCCAACCTGGCCCGGCGTGGCCTGCTGCATCCCCCTCCCTGATCCTTACTTGCCCCGTACGGGGCAGCACAGAGCCCGGCACACCCGACCGGGCCGCATGACAACCCAGGAGACACCATGAAACACGTTATCCCGCATATCGTGCTGGCGGCGCTATTGTCCGTCGCCGGCATGGCCGCCGCGCAGGCCCCCGTCAAGCTGCGCTTTGCCCATACCGTTCCGGAATCCGATTCGCAGCACCAGGCCGCGCTCGCCTTCAGCAAGAAGGTCAAGGAGCGCACCCAGGGCGGCGTCGAGATCCAGGTTTTCGCCAACAGCCAGCTCGGCAACGACACCACGCTGGTCACGGGCGTGCGCAGCGGCACCATCGACATCGGTGCTACCGGCAATCCCTTTGTCACCGGGCTGGCCCCGCGCCTGAACGTGCTGGACCTGCCCTACCAGTTCGAGGATGGCCCGTCGGCCTACAAGGTACTGGACAGCCCGGTCGGCCGCTCGCTGCTCGACGAGCTGGGCACGCACCGTATCAAGGGCCTGGCCTTCTGGGAGATCGGCTTCCGCAGCCTCGGCAACAACAAGCGGCCGATCAACAAGGCCGAGGATATCCGCGGCCTGAAGATCCGCACCACGCCCAACCCCTCGCATATCAAGGCCTTCCAGCTGCTGGGCGCGAGCCCGCAGCCGATGCCGTTCGCCGAGGTCTTCGGCGCGCTGGAATCCGGCGCGGTCGACGGCCAGGAGAACCCGCCCACGCTGATGGTGTCGTCCAAGATGTACGAGGTGCAGAAGTATGTCTCGATGACGCGCCACGCCTATACCGCACTGGTGGTGCTGATGAACAAGGCGAAATTCGACTCGCTCAAGCCTGAGTACCAGAAGGTGCTGGTGGAGGAAGCCGCGGCCGCTGCCACCTACCAGCGCAAGCTCAATGCCGACAACGAAGCCGCCGCGATTGCCACGTTGCGCGCCAAGGGCGTGCAGGTCAACGAGCATCCCGACAACGCCGGCATCCGCAAGGTAGTGCGCGAGGAAACGCGCCAGCTGTTCGTGCAGAAGAATGGCGACGCCGTGCTGCGCGCCATGGACGCCCAGCGGTAGGAGAACCACGTCATGCCCGCCATGCCCACCGCCATCGTCGATGCCCACCACCACCTGTGGCGGCTCGGCCCGGCGCGCCATCCCTGGCTGCAGGAAGGATACGACCCTGCCGCCTTCTTTCTCGGCGACTACGCCACGCTGCGGCAGGACTTCGACCCGCGAGACTACCTGCGGCAGTGGGACGGCCTGCACCTGGCCGCCAGCGTGCATGTCGAAGCCGAGCGGCACGCCGACGAGTCGGTGGCCGAGACCGCGTGGCTGCATCGGGTCCACGCACGCCACGGCTTTCCCAATGCGGTGGTGGCGCATGGCGATTTCAACAGCGACACGCTGGCCGCACAGCTGCGCGCGCACCAGGCCTTTCCTCTGGTGCGGGGCGTAAGGTGCAAGCCGCGCACCAGCCGCACCGCCGATGGCAGCGTGCGCGGGCAGCCCGGCACGCTGCAGGACCCGCGCTGGCTGGCCGGCCTGCAGCGGCTGGCCGAGCATGGCCTGGCGTGGGACCTGCGCGTGCCGTGGTGGCACCTTGAGGAAGCCGCGGAGGCGATCGCGGCCGTGCCGGGGCTCGCCGTGGTGGTCGAGCACACCGGCCTGCCGTGGGACCGCTCGGAAGCGGGCCTGGCAGGCTGGCGCCGCGGACTTGCGGCGCTGGCCAGCCTGCCCGGCGTGCACCTGAAGCTGTCCGAGTTCGGTTTGCCCGGCACCGGGTGGGACCGCGCCGGCAATGTCGGCGTGATCCGCCACGCGCTGGAGATCTTCGGCTGGCAGCGCTGCATGTTCGCCAGCAACCTGCCCGTCTCCAGCCTGCGCGCGTCGCTGCATGAAATCGTCAATACCGTGGCCGCCGGGCTTGAAGGCCTGCCCGACGCCGCCGCACAAGCGGTGTGGCACGACAACGCCATGCGCTTTTACCGGATCGAGGCGCCCGCAGCCAGCCTGCGCTGACGCCCGTCCAACCAGGAGTTCCCAATCATGAACCGCATTACGCTCCGCCTGGCCCAGGGCGCCATGGTTGCCATGATGGCCACCATGATCGTGCTGGTCTTCGGCAACGTGGTCCTGCGCTACGTCTTCAATTCCGGCATTGCCTTCTCCGAAGAAGCCTCGCGCTTTGTCTTCATGTGGCTGACGCTGACCGGCGCGCTGCTGGTGATGCACGACAAGGCCCACCTGGGCATGTCCACCGTGGTCTCGCGCCTGGGCGAAAACGGCCAGCGCGCCTGCCGCCTGCTCGCCGATGCCGGCGCACTGGGCTGCTGCCTGCTGCTCGCGCACGGCGCCTGGCAACTGGTGACGATCGGCATGGACGACCGTGCCCCCGTCACCGGCGTGCCGCTGGGCGTGGTCTATGCCTGCCTGCTGGTATGCAGCGTCGGCATGGCGGCGATGCTGCTGCACGGGCTGTGGCGGCTGGTCAGCGGCCGCATGCCGCAGCACGAACTGGTGCCGCAGTCCGGCGCCACCGGCGAATAAGCGCAAGGAATCCATCATGACCATCTTTGTCTTTGTTGGCTCGCTGCTGGGCGCGATGTCGCTCGGCATGCCCATCGCCTTTGCGCTGCTCGCTTCCGGTGTCGCGCTGATGCTGCACCTGGGCAATTTCGATACGCAGATCCTCGCGCAGAATATGCTGGAGGGCGTCAACAACTATCCGCTGATGGCGGTGCCGTTCTTCATGCTGGCCGGCGAGCTGATGAACGCCGGCGGGCTGTCGCAACGCATCGTGCGCGTGGCCGACGCGGCGGTCGGGCATGTGCGCGGCGGGCTGGGCTACGTGGCGATCATCGCGGCCACGGTGGTGGCCAGCATCTCCGGCTCGGCCGTGGCCGATACCGCCGCCGTTGCCGCACTGCTGATCCCGATGATGCGCAACGCCGGCTACAACGTGCCGCGCGCCGCGGGGCTGATCGCAGCGGGCGGCATCATCGCGCCGGTGATCCCGCCGTCGATCGCCATCGTCGTGTTCGGCGTGGTCGCGCAGGTGTCGATCACCAAGCTGTTCCTGGCCGGCATCGCGCCCGGCGCCATGATGGCGCTGACGCTTGCCGTGACCTGGCACTTCTGCGCGCGCAAGGAGAAGCTGGCGCCGGTGGAACCGTTCAGTGCGCGCCGCCTCGCCAAGGCCGCGCTCGACGGCGTGTGGGCGCTGGTGCTGCCGGTTGTGATCATCGGCGGCATGAAGATCGGCGCGTTCACGCCGACCGAGGCCGCGGTGGTGGCGGTAGTCTACGCCATCGTAGTCGGCCGCTTTGTCTACGGCGAGCTGAAGCTGCGCGCCCTGCCCGGGCTGATCGTCACCGCGGCCAAGACCTCCAGCACCGTGCTGTTCCTGGTGGCGTGCGCGCTGGTCTCGGCATGGCTGATCACCATCGCCAATATCCCGGCACAGGTGACCGACCTGCTCGAACCCTTCATCGACAACAAGATCCTGCTGATGTTCGTCATCATGATCCTGGTGATCGCGGTCGGCACCGCGCTCGACCTGATGCCGACGGTGCTGATCATGACGCCGATCCTGATGCCCGTGATCACCAAGGCCGGCATCGACCCGGTGTACTTCGGCGTGATGTTCGTGCTCAACAACGCCATCGGCCTGTTGACGCCGCCAGTCGGCACGGTGCTCAACGTGGTGGCCGGCACCTCGCGCTGCAGCCTGGACAGCGTGATCGGCGGGGTCTGGCCCTTCCTGCTGAGCCTGACTGCGCTGATGTTCCTGTTCGTGCTGATCCCGCAGCTGATCCTGGTGCCGGCCGCGTGGCTGCACTGATCCCCTCCTCTACGCCCAACACACCATGTCGTCCATCAACGAGATCGAGGATCTGCGCCGGCTCGCCCGGCGGCGCGTGCCGCGCATGTTCTATGAGTACGCCGATTCGGGATCGTGGACCGAATCTACCTACCGCGCCAACCAGCATGAGTTCGGCCGCATCCTGCTGCGCCAGCGCGTGGCCGTGGATATCGACGAGCGCCGCATTGCCACGCAGATGCTGGGCCAGGAGGTGGCCATGCCGGTGGCAATCGCTCCGACCGGGCTGGCCGGCATGCAGCATGCCGACGGCGAGATCCTGGCCGCCCGCGCAGCGCGCGATTTCGGCGTGCCGTTCACGCTGTCGACCGTCAGCATCTGCTCGATCGAAGACGTGGCCGAGGCCACCGGCGGGCATCCGTTCTGGTTCCAGCTCTACGTGATGCGCGACCGCGCCTTCGTCGAGCGGCTGATGGACCGCGCCCGCGCCGCCGGCTGCCCGGCGCTGGTGCTGACGCTGGACCTGCCGGTCAGCGCGCAGCGCCACAAGGACCTGCGCAACGGCCTGTCGGCACCGCCGCGGCTGACGCCGTGGAACCTGCTCAACATGATGGGCAAGCCGCGCTGGTGCCTGGGCATGCTGAGCACGCGCCGGCGCACCTTCGGCAACATCATCGGGCATGTGCAGGGCGTCGACGACATGAGCTCGCTGGCCGACTGGTCCAGCCGCCAGTACGACCCGACGCTGAACTGGGACGACGTGGCCTGGATCCGCCGCCGCTGGCCCGGCAAGCTGGTGCTCAAGGGCATCCAGGACGTCGCGGATGCGCGCCTGGCGTGCCAGTCTGGAGCGGATGCGCTGATCGTGTCCAACCACGGCGGGCGCCAGCTCGACGGCGCGCCGGCGTCGATCTGCGCGCTGCCCGCCATCGCCGAGGCCGTGGGCGAGCGCATCGAAGTCCATATGGACGGCGGCATCCGCTCCGGGCAGGACGTGCTCAAGGCGGTCGCGCTCGGCGCCAGGGGCGTCTATATCGGCCGCTCGATGCTGTATGGCCTGGGCGCCATGGGCCAGGCCGGCGTGACGCGCGCGCTGGAGATCATCCGCAAGGAGCTGGATCTGACCATGGCCTTCTGCGGCCACACCGACATCCGCGCGGTCGGCAAGGACATCCTGCTGCCGCCATATCCGCCCGCTTCGTAATCCTCGTAATCCTCGTAATCCACGTGTCGTAGCCACAAACCCAACCGCAAACAAACCAGTCAGGAGACAACCAATGATCCTTCGCACAACCCTGCGCGCCCGCCAGGCGCTCGCCATGCTCGCAACCAGCACCGCCTTCGGCGCCGCCGCCCTGGTGCCCGCGCCCGCCTCGGCGCAGCCGGCCCCATCCGCCGAATGCAAGGCGGCGCTGGACGCCCGCGCCCAGAATGCCAACTATCCGCGCGACACCGTGCCGCGCTACATCAAGACCCCCACCGGCTACCTGCTGGTGCTGCGCATGGGCGACAACGTCTTCGAGCAGATCGAAGCCTTTGCAATCTGCGAGAAGGTGCCCAGCGCCAGCCTGTCCGCGATCGGCTTCGCCAATGTCACGTTCGGCTTCTGGGATGCGGGCAAGAAGCAGTTCAACCCGCGCACCTTCCGCAATGTGGAGATGGCTAGCATCGTCGGCAGCCTGGCCTGGAAGGAAGGCAAGCCCTCGATCCATGCGCATGGCGTGGCAGGAGACAGCAGCTTCGATACCTACGGCGGCCATATCCTGTCGATGGAAGTCGGCACGGGTTCGCTGGAAGTGACGGTGACGGCCTATCCGCAGCAACTGGAACGCGGCATTGACCCCAAGATCGGCGCCAACGTGCTGGGATTGCGCGATAACCACTGATGAGACGCGGCGTTGGGACCGCCGAATGCCGGCCGGCCCCAACCGTAGAATGTCCCTTGTTCTTCCTGACCATGCCGCGATTCTCCGAATGAGACCCGCTCCGCCCTGAACCGGACCAGGGCACGGATCTTACGCTGTCAGAACGCCCGGACAGCCCGGCATCGCATTGAACGGCTGGTTGCACCGCCTTTCCGCCGACGGCCAGTGCGTGAAACACACCTTGCTGCGGCCGGCCACTGAGGGCTCCGATCAGCTCGCGCAGGATCGGAAACCTCACGGCAACGCTCAGCCCCATCGGCTGCTGCGTGCCGGGCCCGGCAGCCGGTCTTTACGGCACCTTCAGGTAACTCAGCTGGCGCTGCGGACAATTCA
Source organism: Cupriavidus phytohabitans (assembly GCF_017815025.1). Classification (NCBI taxonomy): domain Bacteria; kingdom Pseudomonadati; phylum Pseudomonadota; class Betaproteobacteria; order Burkholderiales; family Burkholderiaceae; genus Cupriavidus; species Cupriavidus phytohabitans. Next base: position 15,210 of record NZ_JAGIQB010000061.1, on the reverse strand, counting down.
ATTGGGCGGCGTGCGGAACGGGGGTCCCGCACGCGGATATTGGTCTGGTCCCGTTCAGGCTGCGGCTGCGGTGAGCGTTGGGTAATCGGTCAGGCCTTGCGCACCGCCACCGAAGAGCGTGTCGCGGTCATGCTGCGCGAGCGGCGCGCCAACGCGCAGGCGCTCGGGAAGGTCCGGATTCGCGACGAACGGGCGGCCGAAGGCGACCAGATCGGTCCAGCCCGCGGCGATCGCTTCGCGCGCGCGCTCCGCGGTGTACTTGCCCGCATAGATCAGCACGCCGGGGAATGCTTCGCGCAGCTTGCGCTTGAATGCCGCCGGCATCAGCGGCGCATCGTCCCAGTCCGCTTCCGCGATGTGGAGGTAGCCGACGCCGAGTTCGCCCAGCAGCCTGGCCGCGGCAGGTATGTCGTCTCCGGATCGTCATCGACGCAGCCGTTCAGCGTGGTCAGCGGCGCGAGGCGGATGCCGACGCGCGACGCGTCGCCCGTGCCTTCGATCAGCGCCTGCGCGACTTCGCCGAGGAAACGCAAGCGGTTCTCCAGCGACCCGCCGTAGGCGTCCGTGCGCGTGTTGGCGTTCGAGTCGATGAACTGGTTCACGAGGTAGCCGTTGGCGCCATGCAGCTCGACGCCGTCGAAGCCGGCATCGACCGCGTTGCGCGCCGCAGCGCGGTACTGGTCCACGACTTCGCGGATCTCGTCGACGGTGAGCGCGCGCGGCGCAGAGGCCTGGACGAAGCCGGGCGTGCTGCCGTCCTCGCCGGCGATGAACACGTTCACGCCCTGCGCCTGGATCGGCGATGACGACACGGGCTGTTGCCCGGCAAGCAGGCTCGTGTGGCTCAGCCGGCCAACGTGCCAGAGCTGCGCGAAGATGCGGCCGCCGGCGGCGTGCACGGCGCCGGTCACCTTGCGCCATCCGGCCACCTGCGCGGGCGTGTGGATGCCGGGCGTCCATGCATAGCCCTTGCCGAGCGGCGCGATGTAGGTGCCTTCGCTGACGATGAGTCCGGCGCCCGCGCGCTGTGCGTAGTACGCGGCCATCAGGTCGTTGGCCTCATCGCCGGGCTGGCTGGCGCGCGAGCGCGTCATCGGCGGCATCACGATGCGGTTCGGCAGCGTCAGCCCGCCGAGTTGAAGCGATTGAAACAGCGGATCCTGGGTCATGGTGCTTGTCGTGTCGGATCCGCGGCCCGCAGGCCGCGGAGGATTCGAAGAAAGACGGATCGGGGAGGATGCCTGCGCGCTCAGTCCCATTGCGGCGCGAGGCCTTCGGGGCTGACTTGACGGCCGTTGCGCTCGAGCGCGGCGATCTGCGCCATGTCGGCGTCGCTCAGGCGCAGCGTCTGCGCGATCAGGTTGCTGGCGAGGTTCTCGCGCCTGGTGGACGACGGGATTACCGAGTAGCCGAGCTGCAGTGCCCAGGCCAGCACGACCTGGGCCGGCGTCGCCTGGTGCCGCTGCGCGATCGCGCCGATCACCGGGTCACCGAGGACCTTGCCGTACGCCAGCGTCATGTACGACGTGACGTGGATACCCTCGCGCTGCAGGAAGTCCACCAGCTTGCGGCCCTGCAGATAGGGGCTCAGCTCGATCTGGTTCGTCGCGATCGCGTCCTTGCCGACCGCGGCGATCGCCTGCTTTGTCAGTTCGATGTTGAAGTTTGAGATGCCGATCCGCCGCGTCAGGCCTTTTTCCTTCGCCTCGGCGAGCGCGGTCATGTATGCCTCGAGCGGCACGCGGTTGCCCGGCGCCGGCCAGTGGATCAGGGTCAGGTCGACGTAGTCCGTGCGCAGCTTCGCCAGGCTTTCCTCGAGACTGGGCACGAGCTTGTCCCTGGCGTAGTTGTCGACCCAGATCTTCGTCGTCAGGAACAGGTCGTCGCGGCGCACGCCGGAAGCGGCGATCGCCTCGCCCACGTCCGCTTCGTTGCCGTAGATCTGGGCAGTGTCGATCGCGCGGTAGCCGAGTTCGAGGCCGTTGCGGACCGAGTCGATGACAACCTGGCCTTGCAGGCGGAACGTGCCGAGGCCGAAAGCGGGGATATTGCGCATGGTGTGCTCCTTGGAAGGGGGGCGGTCTGATCTGCGAAACAAGAAAGGATGGACCGCAGTGTGCCCGCTTTACTTTTGCGCAAAAAGTGGCCTATAAACCAAACAGTCTTGATTCCAGATCAACAATGAACATCACCCTCGACGAACTCCAGGCGTTTGCGGCCGTGGTCGACACCGGTTCGATCACCGCCGCCGCGCAGCAGCTGAACCTGACCGTGTCGGCAACGAGCCGCACGCTCGCGCGGCTCGAAGAAAAGCTGAAGACCACGCTGCTGCCGCATGGGCCGGGCCAAAGCCGCAACAGAGGGCCAGTGCGTCACCGAGAGATTTCCAGAGGCGTTTCAGCATTCGATTCTTCCTTTCACAAGCCATTGGAGGCGGGCCAGGTTGGCGTCTTGCACGCGCGGCACTCGCCGCGCGTCGTCGGACCGTGGCCTGAACAGTACAGAGGCCCAGGCCGATCCCGGTAATGAAAAAACTGGATTGACCGATAACGCCTGCGACAGCCGCACTGACCGCTGCGCGTCAGTGCTCAGGCGATCAACCCGCTCCACCGTTACGCCACCCCCGTTACGCCCCCCCGTTACGTCACCCCGGAAACCCGCCTGATTTCCTCGGCGACAATCGCGATCAAGGCCTCGGCCGCCGTGCTCAGCGGCCGTTGCGGATGGCTCACGCAAACCAGATGCCGCACGATGCGCGGCGCAATGATGGTATGCATGCGCAGTTGCCCTGCTTCCACGGCACGTTGCACCACGATGCGCGGCAGCACCGTGGCAAAGCGTGTCGCTTGCACGAACTGGACGATGGTGCCGAGGATGTCGATCTCGAACTTCGGCGCAAGGGTGACGTCCTGCGCCTGCGTCGCCGTGTCCAGCACCACGCGCAGGCCATGCCGCTTGGTCGGCAGCACCAGTTCCAGTCCTGGCAGTTTCGCCATCTCTACCGATTCGGGCAGTTCGGGGCCGTGTGCGACGCTGGTCACCAGCACCATTTCCTCGTCGTGCATCGGCTGCACCTGCAGCCCCAGGCGGCCGCGCTGGCGATGAACCACCGCCGCGTCAAGCTGGCCCGCGGAAACCAGGTCGATCAGTGCCGCACTGAAGCCGTCCGCCACGGATACCTCTACGTTCGGATAGCGCGCATTGAAGCGCGCCAGCGATCCCACCAGCACGCTCTCCGTCTCGGAGGCCACCATGCCAAGCGTGATGCGGCCGGCCATCTGCTCCTCGCGCTGCATCATCTGCTGCCGCGCGCTGGCCAGGTCGCGCACGATGGGCAGGAACAGCCGGTGCATCATCCGGCCGGCAGCAGTGGGCACCATGCCGTGCGGGATGCGATCGAACAGCTTCTGCCCGAATTCCTCTTCCAGCCGGGCAATCTGCATGCTGAGCGCCGGCTGCACGATATTCAGCCGCTTGGCCGCGCGCGTGACGGAGCCGTCCTCGAACAGCGCGATGAAGTACTGGATTTGCTTGAGGTCCATGGGCGGTTTGGTATCAATGACACTGACGTACCGGCATCAACATTTGTGATGAGAGGCGCGGCGGCTCCCGGCACAGAAACACGGGAAATTTAACCATCTTCTGCCCATCCAGGTCTCACCACGGATCGACATTTCTACATCAGCAAAAATGATGATACGAATCAGAAATCAATATTAGAACTTATATCGCGATGTCACTAATCTCCGTTTGACGTTGCACGATCCCGCCCGCCTTCCCGGGCCGGTTCCGTCGCATGGAACGGAGTCGCAAATGAAAAGATTCGATGCTGGCGAAACGACCGGCACGGTGGAGACACAGCAGACCCGGCCGGCGCCACATGTCGGCCGCCCGATGCCGCGCGTCGAGGATGCCGCCATCCTGACCGGGCGCGGCCGCTACGCCGACGACCTCGGCGTCAGGCCCGGCACCCTGCACGCCGCCATCCTGCGCTCGCCGCACGCGCACGCCGAACTCGGTGCTATCGACTGCGCCGCCGCGTTGAAGGCGCCCGGTGTGCGTGCCGTGCTGACGGGTACGGACCTGCGTGGCTGGTCCAGACCCTTCGTGGTGGGCGTGAAGGCGCCGATGGAGCAGTGGGCACTGGCCATGGAGCGCGTGCGCTACGTGGGCGAGCCGGTGGCCGTGGTGGTGGCCGAGAACCGCGCGCTGGCCGAGGATGCGCTCGACCTCGTGCGGGTGGAGTACCGCGTGCTGCCGCCGGTGGTGTCGATCGAGGCCGCCGTCGCCGACGAGGCCCCGGTGCTACATCCCCGCCTGGGCAGCAACGTCGCCAGCGACCGCCATTTCCGCTATGGCGATCCCGAGGCCGCGTTTGCCGCCGCGCCGCACCGCGTGTTGCTGACCGCCCACTACCCGCGCAACACCTGCACGCCAATCGAGTGCGGCGTGGTGATCGCCGAACACTTGCCGGGCGACGAGGGCTATCAGGTCACCTCCAATTTCATGGGACCGTTCTCGCTGCACGCCGTGATGGCGATGGCACTGCAGGTGCCTGCCAACCGCCTGCGCCATGTCGCGCCGCGCGACTCGGGCGGCAGCTTCGGCGTCAAGCAGGCGGTGTTCCCCTACGTGGTGCTGATGTGCCTCGCGTCGCGCAAGGCGGGCGCACCGGTGAAGTGGGTGGAGGACCGGCTCGAGCACCTGAGCGCCGCCACGTCGGCCACCGCGCGGCTTTCCACCCTGGAAGCCGCGGTCGAGGCAGATGGCCGGATTCTCGCGCTCTCCTACGACCAGCTCGAGGACTGCGGCGGCTACCTGCGTGCGCCGGAGCCCGCCACTTTCTACCGCATGCATGGCCTGCTCACCGGTGCCTACGCGATTCCGCACCTGCTGGTGCGCAACCGCGTGGTGCTGACCAACAAGACGCCGACCGGCCTCGTGCGCGGCTTCGGCGGGCCGCAGGTGTATTTCGCGCTGGAGCGGCTGGTGCAACGGATCGCGGTGGAGCTGGGCCTGGATCCACTCGACGTTTACCGCCGCAACTTCGTGCCCGCCGATGCCTTTCCCTATCGCGCAGCGGCGGGCGCGCTGCTCGACTCCGGCAACTACCAGCTGGCGCTGTCGCGCGCGCTGGAAGCGGGCAACTACGGGGAGCTGCAGCGCCGCCGCGACGCCGCGCGCGCCGAGGGACGGCTGTACGGCATCGGCTTTGCGGCCATCGTCGAGCCATCGGTGTCGAACATGGGCTACATCACCACCGCGACGCCGGCCGAGGCGCGCCGCAAGGCGGGCCCGAAGAACGGCGCCATCGCCAGCGCCACGGTCAGCGTGGACTTGCTCGGCGGCGTGGTGGTGACCATCGCGTCCACGCCGGCGGGTCAGGGCCACATGACCGTATCTGCGCAGGTCGTGGCCGACGTGCTCGGCATCGATCCGGGTGACGTCGTGGTCAACGTCGAATTCGACACGCACAAGGATGCCTGGTCCGTGGCGGCCGGCAACTACTCCAGCCGCTTCGCGGGCGCCGTGGCCGGCACCGTGCACCTGGCCGCCACGCGCGTACGCGACAAGCTGGCGCGCATCGTGGCCTCGCAGCTGCGCTGCGACCCGGCCGAACTGGTCTTTGCGGATGGCCGCATCGTGCGCCGGGGCGCTTCCGATACCGCCCTGCCGTTCGCACGCGCCGCCAGCAACGCGCCGCACTGGTCGCCGCAGCTGCTGCCGGCCGGCGAGGAACCCGGCCTGCGCGAAACCGTATTCTGGTCGCCCCCCAACCTCGACGCCCCGGACGAGCAGGACCGCGTCAACACCTCCGCCTGCTACGGCTTTGCCTTCGACCTGTGCGGCGTGGAGATCGACCGCGCCACCGGCCGCGTGCGGATTGACCGCTACGTGACCGCGCACGATGCCGGCAAGCTGTTGAACCCGGCGCTGGCCGACGGCCAGATCCGCGGCGCCTTCGCACAGGGACTGGGCGCTGCGCTGATGGAGGAATTCCGCTACGGGCCGGACGGCAGCTTCCAGTCCGGCACGCTGGCGGACTACCTGCTGCCGACCACGTGCGAGGTGCCCGACCCGCTCATCGTCCATCTGGAGACGCCGAGCCCGTTCACGCCGCTCGGCGCCAAGGGGCTCGGCGAGGGCAACAACATGAGCACGCCGCCGTGCGTCGCCAACGCGGTGGCCGATGCCCTTGGCGTACGCGATATCCGCCTGCCGCTCACCCCCGCCAGGGTGATGGCGATGATCGGCTTCGACGACCCGCCGCCATCGCGTCCGGAACTGGCCGAGGCAGCAAGAGAGGCCTCGGCGAACGGCAAGAGCGGCGGCAAGGCCGGCAAGGCCCTCAGTGCGCGCGGAACGGTCGAACTGGATGCCACGCCTGAAGCCGTGTTTGCCGTCCTGCTCGACCCGCAGGCGCTGGCCAGCGTCGTGCCGGGCTGCCACGCGCTCGTGCCCATCGGCGACAACCGCTACCGCGCCGACGTGACCGTGGGCGTGGGCATGATCAAGGCCCGCTACGAAGCCGAGATCGCGCTGTCCGACCTGGAGCCGCCGCGCCGGCTGCGGCTGGCGGGCGCCGGCCTGTCGTCGCTCGGCAGCGCGCGCGGCTCGGGCGTGGTCGAACTGGCCCCGCATGGTGCCGGCACCCGTCTCACGTACGACTACGAGGCCGAAGTGTCCGGAAAAGTCGCCGCTGTTGGCGGCCGCATGCTCGAAGGCGCGGCCAAGGTGGTATTGCGCCAGCTGTTCGAAGCGCTCGGCCGACAGGCGGGGGGCAAGCCCGCGCGCAAGCCGGGCTGGATCGCGCGCCTGCTGGCGCTCCTTGGAGTCCGTCGATGAAACCCGCCGCCTTTGACTACCTGCGCGCCGAATCCGCGCAGCACGCGCTGGAAGCGCTGGCCCGAGCCGGCGAGGGTGCCCGCGTGCTGGCCGGAGGCCAGTCGCTGATGGCCGTGCTGAACATGCGCCTCGCGCAGCCGCAACTGCTGATTGACATTTCACGCACCAGTGAGCTGGATACCGTGCGCGTGGAAAACGGCCATCTGGTGGTGGGCGCTGCCGCCACGCAGGGCAGCGTGGAATGGCGCGCGTCGCTGGCCGACGAGGTGCCGTTGCTCGCGCTCGCATTCCCGCACATCTCGCATTTCCAGATCCGCAACCGCGGCACGGTGTGCGGCTCCGTCGCCCACGCCGACCCCAGCGCCGAGCTGCCGCTGGTGCTCACCGCCCTCGGCGGCGAGGTGGTGCTGCGCTCGCTGCGCCGCCGCCGCGTGCTGCCGGCCGCCGAATTCTTCCGCGGCATGCTGATGACGGCGCGCGAGCCCGACGAGCTGGTGGAAGCGGTGCGCCTCCCCCTGCGGCGGCCCGGCGCGCGCTACGGCTTTACCGAGTTCTCGGCCCGCCATGGCGACTTCGCGCTGGTGGCGTGCGCCGCCATCGTCACGGACGACACCATTGCGTTGGCCGTGGGGGGCGTGGCCGACCGGGCGGTGCTGGAGACCTGGCCGCGCCTCCAGGGCAAGGCGCTGGCGGAAGCGATCAACGATTTCAGCTGGAAGCTGGGCGCGCAGGACGACGCCCATGTCAGCGCGCAGTACCGCCGCCACCTGGTGCGGCAACTGGGCATGCGCGCAATCGAGGAGGCAAAATGAGCAAGACCCTTAATGGCGCAGCTTCGGGTGCGCCTCCGGTGATGCGGCGCGACGAGCGCCACCGCGTCACCCTGACCCTGAACGGCACCGAACGCAGCGCCTCGTGCGCGCCACGCGAGCTGCTGTCCGACTTCCTGCGCCACGAACTCGGCGCCACCGGCACCCACGTCGGCTGCGAGCACGGCGTCTGCGGCGCGTGCACAGTGCGGGTGGACGGTGTGGCCGCGCGTTCGTGCCTGATGCTCGCGGTGCAGGCCGATGGCCGCGCCATCGATACCGTCGAAGGACTCGCCCCGCGCGAAGGCCTGAGCGATCTGCAGGAGGCCTTCCGCCGCCACCATGCGCTGCAGTGCGGCTTCTGCACTGCGGGCATCCTGATGTCGTGTGCCGACTACCTGGAGCGTGTGCCCGAGCCGACCGAAGCGCAGGTGCGCGACATGCTGTCCGGCCACCTGTGTCGCTGTACCGGCTACACGCCGATTGTCGCTGCCGTGCTCGACGTGGCCGCCAGCCGCGCGCGCTCGCACCGGCATGCAGCACCGGTTGCCGAGGAGTGCTGCGATGCTTGACCTCGGCCGCACCTTCCTGCAGAGCGTGGAGCGCAGTCCCCACGACCCCGCCATCGTCGACGGTGACCTGCTGCTGACCTACGCGCAATGGCTCGCGCGCATCCGCAGCGTGGCGGCCGGCTTGCTTGACCTCGGCCTGCGGCCGGGCGACCGCGTGCTCGCCATCCTGCAGAACCGCTGGGAACTGGCCACGCTGCATTGGGCCTGCCAGTTCGCCGGCGTGGTCATCGTCCCGCTGAACTGGCGCGCCAAGCCCGACGAGCTGGACTACTGCGTGCGCGACGCGGGCGCCAAAGCGCTGGTGTTTGAACCGGTCAGCGCCGACGCTGTGCTGGACAGCCCCGCCGCGCAGGACATTCCCTGCATCGCGCTGGACGGCGCGCCCGGCGGCTCGCTGTCGTTCGACACCCTGCTCCGTGCCACGCCTCGGCGGGACGCCACGTTGGCGGAAGCTGGCGACATTTCGCTCATGCTGTACACCTCCGGCACCACCGGCAAGCCGAAAGGCGTGCCGCGCCGCCACCGGCAGGAGCGCGCGGCCGCGCTGGCGCACGTCGCGCAGAACCTGTACCGGCGCGGCGAACGGACGCTGGGGGTGATGCCGCTGTACCACACGATGGGCGTGCGGTCCCTGCTGGCCATGGCGCTGGTGGACGGCCTCTTTGTCTGCGTGCGGCGCTGGAGCGCGTCGCACGCGCTGCAGGCGATTGCCGGCCATCGAGTCAGCTGCCTCTACCTCGTGCCCACGCTCTACCATGACCTGCTGGCCGAGCCGGATTTCGACAGCATCGACGTTCGCACCGTTACCAAGCTCGGCTTCGCCGGGGCCGCCATGAACGATGGCCTGCTGACCCGGCTCGAGCAGGCGTTCTGCCCGGAGCTGTTCGTCAACCACTACGGCTCGTCCGAGGTGTACACCTTCAGCGTCGACCAGCATGCGGCGCGCAAACCCGGCAGTGCGGGCCGCGCCGGCCTCAACACGCGGCTGCGCGTGGCGCGCCTCGACGCGGCCTCGCCAGACGAGCTGGCCGCGCCCGGCGAGGAAGGCCAGATCATCGCCGACCTGCGCGGCGACGAGGCCTTCGAGGGCTACTGGAACCGCGACGACGCCAATGCCAAATCCCTGCGCGACGGCTGGTATTTCACCGGTGACATCGGCTACCTCGACGCAGACGGCGACCTGTTCGTCACCGGGCGGGTCGACGACATGATCATCAGCGGCGGCGAGAACATCTCGCCCGCCGATATCGAATCGGTGCTGTCCCTGCACCCCGCCGTGGACGAGGTGGCGGTAGCCGGCGTGCCCGACGCCCGCTGGGGCCAAAAGGTGGTGGCATTCGTCAAGCCGCGCGGCTGCGTCGACGCCGGGGCGCTCGACGACTATTGCCGCGGCTCCGACCTCGTCAACTTCAAACGACCGCGCGACTACGTGTTCGTCGCCGACATCCCGAAATCGCCGGTCGGCAAGATCCTGCGCCGCAAGCTGTCGGCGGGCGAATACAACGCGCTTTCCTCTCTTCCCCACAGCGACCCCATCAAGGAGTAACGACATGACCCAAGCCTTCGCATTGACCCATCCCGACCAGCAGCGCCTGCAGGACCTCGACGGCTTTTCCGTGGAGGTCGACCCGGCCCGCGAGCGCGCGGACATCATTCTGCATCGCCCGCCGTACAACGTGATCTCGATGGCGGCCCGCGACCAGTTGCGTGCCGTGTTCGAGGCGCTGGACGCCGATGACCGCGTGCGCGTCATCGTGCTGCGCGCGCAGGGCAAGCATTTCTCAAGCGGCGGCGACATCCGGGGCTTCCTGGAAGCGTCGCCGGAGCATGTGTCGAACCTCGCGTGGAACGTTGCAGCGCCGGCGCGCTGCGGCAAGCCGGTGATCGCGGCCAACCAGGGCTACTGCTTCGGCGTGGGCTTCGAACTGTCGCTGGCGTGCGACTTCCGCATCGCCACCGCCTCCACGGAATACGCGCTGCCCGAGCAGAAGCTTGGCCAGATTCCTGGATCCGGCGGCTCGGCGCGGCTGCAGAAGATGGTGGGCGTGGGCCGCACCAAGGACATCGTCATGCGCTCGCGCCGCATCCCGGGGCGCCAGGCGTACGAGTGGGGCATCGCCGTGGACTGCGTGGCTGACGCCGAGCTCGAAGCCGCCACCGATGCGCTGGTCGACGAGCTGCGCGCTTTCTCCCCGCTGGCCCAGCGCACCGCCAAGAAGCTGCTCAACGACACCGAGGACGCACCGCTGTCGATCGCCATCGAACTCGAAGGGCACTGCTACAGCCGCCTGCGCAGCTCGGACGACTTCCGCGAGGGCGTGGAAGCGTTCCACGCGAAGCGCAATCCCGAATTCCGCGGCAGCTGAGCGCGGGCGCGGGCGGGGCTGACCCGCCTGCCAAGCCGGAGAGACGGACGCATCGACGATGCCCCCGGCGGGGCATCGCGGGGAGCCGTTCATTCAAAAGATTAGGAGACAACGATGGAAGTGCTTGCAAATGACAAGGTGCCGACCAGCGGCGTGCAAGACGCGGCGTCCTTGGCCGCAAACAACCGGCAGGTGCTGGGCGCGGTGACGGCTTCGTGCATGGGATGGGCGCTCGACCTGTTCGACCTGTTTATCCTGCTGTTCGTGGCGCCGGTGATCGGCAAGCTGTTCTTTCCGTCCGAGCATGCGATGCTGTCGCTGGCGGCGGTGTACGCGTCGTTCGCGGTGACGCTGCTGATGCGCCCCCTCGGCTCGGCGATCTTCGGGGCCTACGCGGACCGGCACGGGCGCAAGGGTGCCATGGTGGTGGCCGTGACCGGCGTCGGCCTGTCGACGGCGGCGTTCGGGCTGCTGCCGACGGTCGCCCAGATCGGCCTCTTCGCGCCGGCGCTGTTCATCTTGCTGCGGCTGGTGCAGGGCGTGTTCGTCGGCGGCGTGGTCGCTTCGACGCATACCATTGGCACGGAATCGGTGCCGCCGTCGTGGCGCGGCGCGGTGTCCGGCCTGGTAGGCGGCGGCGGCGCGGGCATCGGCGCGCTGCTGGCGTCGATCACGTACATGGCGATGACGGCGCTGTTCCCGGGCGACGCCTTCGAGGTCTGGGGATGGCGCTGCATGTTCTTTGCCGGCATCGTCAGCTCGGTGCTGGGGCTGGTCATCTTCAACTCGCTGGAAGAGTCGCCGCTGTGGAAGCAACTGCAGGCGGCAAAGGCCGCAAGCGGCCACGTCAAGCCGCAAGCCCATCCGCTGCGCACGCTGTTCTCGCGCGAGTATCGTGGCATCCTGCTGGTCAACATCCTGCTGACCGTGGGCGCAGGCAGCGCCTACTACCTGACTTCCGGATATCTCCCCACCTTCCTCAAGGTCGTGGTCAAGGCATCCCCCGGCGAGTCTTCGGCCATCCTGATGCTGAGCAGCCTCGGTGTGATCGTCGCATCGGTGGCAGCGGGGCATTTCAGCACGCTGGTAGGCCGCAAGCGCGCCTTCCTGCTGATCGGCGCGCTCAGCCTGGTGCTGATGCCGCTGCTCTACCAATGGATGCCGGCTGCGCCAACCGCCACCCTGCGCGGCGCCTATGCGGTGGCGCTCAGCATGCTAGGGTGCGCCGGCTTCGCGCCCATCCTCATTTTCCTGAACGAGAGGTTTCCCACCAGCATTCGCGCCTCCGGCACAGGATTGTCGTGGAACATCGGGTTCGCTCTCGGCGGGATGATGCCGACGCTGGCCTCGCTTGCCGCCGGCACACCCGCCGACCTGCCGATGATCCTTGGTGTTTTCCTCGCGGCCGTCACGCTGGTCTATCTGGTTGGCGCCGCGGTTGTGCCGGAGACACTGGGCCGTCTCGTCGAAAAGTAGCGGACATCGCTGATCTGCCGGACTGGGATGGGGTTAGAGCGGGCGGCATCAGGCTTTCGTTGAGGCGCCGGCCCTCACCCCGGCCCCTGGCAACACGCGGTTTTCGGTAGTCGGGGTGCCCGGCACGCGAAGTGTGCGTCGTCTTCGGGAAGGAAAGCACTCAGAAGGCGGAGGAAGCTTCGCTGGTCGTGCTCGCGCAGCGCAAATTACGTACGCTCAGTTCCCCGGATTTCGTTCAGCACCTCGGCCTCGACCTCCGGGTTTGGTTCGCCATCCCTGGTAGCAATCAATGTTTTCGGCGTCAGCGCGATCAAAGGCAGGATCAGCGCGTACACCACGGTCGTCGCGATTACACAATATGTGAAGCCGTGCGTTGGGCTGCTGTTATAGATCCATGAGCCCAAGAGATCGCCGGCACGTGCCGAGAGTGCGAGAACGCCATCCACCAGCATCATCAAGGTTCCTTGCAAGCCTGGCGGACAGGACCGCATCGCGAGATCAAAGTATGCTGCCGTGGCTACACCGCCCATCAGCCCTATCGGTGCCGCCAATACAAGCGCGAGATTGGCTGAGTGAATGAATGCCAGCGGAATCATCTGCGGCACTGCGATGATCGTTCCCCACCACAGCAACTTGTTCAGTGCCACTTTCTTGCATAGAAGGCCATAGAGCAAGAATGTCGGGAGGAATGCGGCGGCAAAGATCCCGTTGTAGTACGAGTAAATGGAATCCGATGCATGCAGCTCATCGGTCAGATAGAACTGCAGCGGAGTGGCGGACCCTGGCGCAAAGTTCCACAGAAAGCAGATCAGGATCGCTGGATAAACGGCCTTATGCTTCACCAGCCGCCTGACATTCCCAACGAGATCTGCGCCGCTGGCTTGCGGCTTCTCGTAGATATGGCCGAAGACGGAAACGGGCTTCCAGAGCCCCAGCACAGCAACCGATAAAGCGGCAATCGCCACAAGAAGGAAGGCTTCTCTCGCGGCAAGATGATCGGAGATGTACCCAGAGGCGAACGCTCCCGCAACGACCGGGACGGAGCCGACCACATTCAACAGAGCGCTCAGGCGCCCGGACATGAGCTTCTCCTGGCCCACCAGAGCGATCAACCCCTGATAGGCTGCGGCGACAAATCGGGACGACAGCATTGCCAGCAGTATCCCGATGACCAGCCCCCCGTATGAGAAACCTGAAAACGCCACCCAGATGAATGCCACCGCGGTCGCCGGAGCGAAAATCAGGAAGAAGCCGCGATCCCGCAATCCGAGCGGGTTCCATTGGTCGCGCGCCAAGCCAAAAGCGAACGCAAGGTACACCGGTATGGCCGTAACCAGCCGAAATGTCGAGATCTCCGTCGCCGTCGCATGCAACTGGTTCTTGAGCAGGTACGACGTCTGTATATCGACCAGGTAACCTGCCGGCGTTGCCAGAGAGATGAACAGTGTCAGCCAGCCGAAATACTGCAGAGTTCGGTCCCTGCCCTCAGAACGATTACGATCAGGAGCGGCCAGCATTTTCGTGGCTTAACAGCAAGACTGGGATTTCGATCTGTTCCGGATTGCCGACCGGAACTGCTAACAGAGCAACATTTACCGCGGGCTTATCGAGCACCGCCCAAGCGGACGCCTGTCAGCGCTACTGTTAGCGTAGGCGAAAAATGAGATCTGATGTTCCGAGACCTGCCTCATTTGAGCGAAGATACGCCCCTCTGGACATCCGGTCAGGGTTGGCAGACATGACCGCCCTATGCCCTTGGCCGGCCGCAGCCGGCCACGTTCGGCCATCCGACCGCCTCTTCAATCTGGCTTCATTGACCATCTGATCTAGTGGAGCCCTTCCCGATCGCCAGTGTCTGGTCCGGAAAAGCAAAGCGGATCGCGGCCGCTCGCTCAGCTTTCGTTGTCATTGTTGCTATCCGGACTCGGCTATCGTTGCTGTCTTCCTGATTGCCGTCGGGCAGCGCCGGTGCCTCCTGTCGCTGGCGTTTGCCGGCGATGGGGTTACGGTAGTGGCTCGACAACTCGCCCGCGGTATGCAGTGTGCGTACAGTCTTCTTCGGAGACCTTGGTCGCACTCGGCTGCACTGCGCAGTGGAGGTCGGCCAGGTTGACGTCGGACTGTTAATGGACTATATTCGGTCTACATATGCCATCCACAGGAGCCGTGCGATGCGAATCGCCGATCACGTCAAGCCGATCAGCTATCTCAAGAGTGAAGCCGCGCAGATCGTCAAGGACCTCGCTGAATCCGGCGAACCATTAATAATCACCCAAAACGGCGAAGCCAAGCTCGTTGTCCAAGACGTGCGCAGCTACGAATCCGACCGGCAGACATTGGCTCTCCTAAAGATTCTGGCCCTTGGGCAAAAGCAGATCGAGCAGGAAAAGTTTTCCGATATCGATGATGTGTTCGCAGAAGTGGACGAACTGGACCGGCAAGAGAAGCGGCGCTGATGGCCTCCAAGGTGCTGAAGGCAAAGCTTCTCGACAGCGGCAAAGCCGAACTGAAGCGGGTGCGCCGCTACGTTGTGGACGCGTTTGGCATGGCCGTCTGGGAAGAATCATATGCTCAGATCCAGGCGTCAATAACCCGCGTTCGGGAGTTCCCAGAATGCGGCCACGTTGTCGATGAACTGAGTGGGCTCACTGCGGACAGGTTCCGCGAAGTACACTGCGGAAAGAATCGAATTATTTATGAAATCAGGGACGACACCATTTACGTGCACTTGATCATAGAGCAGCGTCGAGATCTAACTGCCCTGCTGCAGAAAATCATCCTTCAGGTATGAGAAGGAAACGGACAGCATCTCGATCCTTGCATAGGTGATTTTCCCTGATTTGGAGGCTCGCCACTACAGGACGGTGAGCCTCTGTCTTTCGACTAGCCAAGGCAAACGCCAATCACCATAGCCGGGCCGGTAGATTCGAATCGCGCTATCACACCCGATGCTGAGCGATCGTCAGCGCTTGGGATCGCTTTTGAGAGAAGTGGTGATTAAATTGGTCGATTTTTCTTTTCAATGGCTTGCGCCACCGGCGTGAGGTAAGTTTTCTCATTGGCCTTTAGGGATGGTCTGAAAAACCTCTGCCAACGGAAGGGCGGCAGAGACGTTAAATGAGGATCACGAAAGCTGCATGA
>NZ_JAGIQB010000060.1:0-36635 GCF_017815025.1 Cupriavidus phytohabitans | reverse complement strand
CTTACACGTTCGGCCCGTTCGCCGCGACAGCGGGCTATGACCAGTGGAATCCCACCATCGGCACCGGCACCGGCACCGTCAAGAAGGCCGTGGTAGGCGCCAGCTATGCCTTCGGCCCGGCCAAGATCATGGGCGGCTACCGTTGGGGCCAGAACAGGAATGCGGCCGATGTCCTGATCCAGCGCGATGACTTCTACTGGATCGGCGCCAACTACCAGGTCACGCCGGCGCTGGCACTCACGCTCGAGTACAACTACGACGATCTCAAGAACCTTTACGGCAACACGAACGTGGCCAATCCGTGGCAGGTCTCCTTCGTGGCCGACTACTCGCTGTCCAAGCGTACCGATATCTACGTGACCACTGCCTATGCCAAGAACGCCGGCTTGATGCTTGACTCGCTGGCGATGGTCTTTGCCAACAGTCTGTCGCTGGGTAACAGCTATGTCCTGGGCAACGGGCAGAGCAACATGTTCGGCGTCGCCTTGGGTGTCCGGCACAAGTTCTGAGCCGACCCTTAATCGTCGCCTTGTTCCTGCACTCATTGCGTTGAAGCCTTCTGGAGGGCCACGTGTTAATCCGAAGAACAATCCTCTCTGCCTGCGTGGTGACCATGCTGGTTTCCGCATGCTCGACCACGCCCATACCGGCAAGTCAAGCGGCGCCAGCACCTTCCGAGAGACTTAGCGGATTGCAAACGCCGCCACCCGGCGAGTTTGCAACGCTGGTCGTGACCCGGGATCAAGGGTTCTACGGCAGCGCTTGCGATACAGTCCTGTCAGTCGATGGGAAGGAAGTGGGCCGACTCAAATCCGGTGAGGTCGCCCGCTTCTACGCCAAACCGGGGGCGATCATTCTTGGCGCCCAGACTTCGGCAATGTGTCTCGGTGGCTTGAAGGAGAGGGAGGTAAGGCTCACCCCAGCTGCGACGGTCCGTTATCGCATTTCCATCGATTCGAGTGGCGGCCTGGATTTGTCCCCGACCGCATTCTGACTGCTAGGTCTTCACGTCCGGCGGACTCCCGACTCGTTGGCACCGCACGGGGCGCGTTGACTAGAGGCGCCGCCATACCATCAGGGAGTCCGAAGTGCTCGGGCTCAACGAAAGGAATGAGCGCGCCTGGCGCGCCCCGAATGGCGAGCCGTACGAATTGAAATGAACGCGTCCCACCCGCGGGGCGGTGGGGTCAAGAGATCTTGAGGTCGATCCTCACGGGCCAAGACATCGAAGTGTCCAAGTGGGATGATGTGCACATTTCCCGGCAATCGGAGGATCCTGAAATGAATTCTATGGCCGTGGGTGTGGATATCGCGAAGTCGGTGTTTCAGGTGCACTACATCGACCAGGCAACGGGCGAGATCGTGAACAAGCAGATCAAGCGAGCCAAGTTCCTCGAGCACTTTGCAAACCGTGCTCCCTGCCTGATCGGAATGGAGGCGTGCGGCGGTGCACACCATTGGGCGAGGCAGCTCACGAAAATGGGGCACCAGGTGAGGTTGATGCCAGCAGAGTTCGTGAAGGCGTTCAACATCCGCAATAAGAATGATGCAGCGGATGCCCGGGCGATCTGGCTGGCGGTCCAGCAGCCCAGCAAGGCGGTTGCGGTGAAGACCGAGATGCAGCAGGCAATGCTGGCGCTGCACCGTATGCGTGAGCAACTGGTGAAGTTCCGCACCATGCAGATCAACGCATTGCGCGGTCTCCTAACGGAGTACGGTGAAGTGATGGGAAAAGGCCGGATAGCCTTGGATAAGGCGATACCGGAAGTGCTCGCCCGGGTTGCCGAGCGCTTGCCGGCGGCGCTGGTAGAGACATTGCGCGAGCAATGGAGTGGCCTCACGAAGCTGGACGAACAGATAGCCGGCATTGAGCGACGAATGCGCGACTGGGTCAAAGAGGACAAAGCTGTGAAGGCGATCAGCGAGATCCCTGGCGTGGGACTGCTGACGGCGACAGCAACGGTCGCGATGATGGGCGATGCGAAGACATTCCGGTCAGGGCGGGAGTTTGCCGCGTGGGCAGGCCTTGTGCCAAAGCAAACCGGATCGGGCGGAAAGGTGAATCTGCACGGGATCAGCAAAAGAGGTGATACGTATCTGCGTACCCTCTTGATCCACGGTGCGCGCAGCGTCGTGACGCGTGCTAAGGATCCCGGTCCCTGGGTTGAGCAAATGACAAAGCGGCGGCCTCTGAATGTCGTAGTCGTTGCGCTGGCCAACAAGATGGCGCGCATGATATGGGCGGTTCTGGCCCATGACCGGCCGTATCAGAAGGATTACATCAGCGTGAAGCCGGCTTGAGCGGTAAGCACCACGTTGGAGATGAGCGTTCTTACGGGGTGAAACGTCGAAGGTTGCGTTGGTAATCGAGTGTGATGACAAGTCAGGTAGGACCGGGACCTGCTAAGCCTGTGGGGTAATACGAGCCTTGAGCTCGCAGTACGAATGAGGCGCGGGTCAGCGTATTTCATAGGGGCCAGCAGCGGCGATACCGGCTGCAAGAGGGCCGAATATAGAGCTGCAGCCCATCCTGTCAGTGTCTGAACAAGCGAAAACCTAGCGCAAACGGGACGCGTTCATATAACCCCGAGTCTGTCAGTGCGCAGGCATCCGCCTGATCGCGCCACCAGTCGGTCCAACGGAGAGCGAGCATGTATGTTTCTGGTTCCGATCATCTTGATGTAGCCCTGAAAGCACAAGGCGCTGCCATGGTGGCGTTGACAAGCGTGGCCTTCGGTTGCTTCCAGAAGATTACCGAGGTGAACCTGAAGGCTGCCAAAGCGGCCTTTGTAGGGCAGCAGGGTGTGGCGGCGGCCCTTGCGGCCAATGATCCGCTGGCGCGCCGTCTCCAGAGCAGCCTTATCCAACCGGCGACAGAGAGCGCCCTCGCGTATTCGCGTCAGATCCAGGAGATCGTTGCCGCCGCGCAGGTTGAGTTCCAACAGGTTATCGACGCCGACCACGAACAAAACGGCCGTCGCGCCCAGGACTACGTCGCCCACGTCGTCAAGCATCTCCCCGCTTGCGCAGACGCCGCCATCGCGTTGTGGCAATCAGCGTTGGCTGCTGCAAATGGCACCTATGAGGCGGCAATCCAGGCTTCGGAGGTGGCCAGGGCCAACATGGCTGCGCCGAACGCATCCCGCGTGCCCGCATAGGCCCGCGCCGGCCAGGCCGGCATCATCAGCAATCGACTGGTGTTTGCCGGGCGTATCCCGCCCAAAATGCGTAGACCGACGCACGGGCATCAGACCCCAAACGAAAGCGCCACACTGAAGCGCCCGAGTTTCGTGCCGAAACGAGGGCAATGGGCACTTTGCCATGCAGTGGCGAAAACTTGTCGCATGACACAGAACGGAAAGATTAGCGCGCTAGCCTGTTGCGTCAGCGCTATTGCCTAGCGCCATTTGCATACGGGAAGTAGTGGCCAGTAGCCGAGCACAGAATCGGCACGATCAGAGGATAGGGGTCATCAAACTTTGATAGAGACAAGCAGGATGACGAAACGAATTGCATTGGTGACTGGAGGCATGGGTGGTTTGGGCGAGGCCATCAGCGTCAGGCTGCACGATTGCGGCTGTGGCGTGGTCGTCACCCATACGCCGGGGAACCCGAATGTCCAGGACTGGCTCGCCGCCATGGAAGCCGCTGGCCGCAATTTCCGCGCGTACGCGCTGGACGTGGCTGACTACGATGGCTGCCAGAAGGAGATCGCGCGGATTGTCGCCGAGGTCGGCAAGATCGACATCCTGGTGAACAACGCCGGCATTACCCGCGATATGGCCTTCAAGAAGATGGACAAGGTCAACTGGGACGCCGTCATCCGCACCAACCTGGATTCCGTGTTCCACGTGACCAAGCCTCTGTGTGAAGGCATGGTGGAGCGGGGCTGGGGACGCATCATCAATATCTCGTCCATCAATGGTTCCAAGGGTGCGTTCGGGCAAACCAACTATGCGGCCGCGAAGGCGGGCATGCATGGGTTCACCAAGTCGCTCGCGCTGGAGGTAGCCCGCAAGGGGGTGACGGTCAACACGATTTCGCCGGGCTACCTGGCGACCAAGATGGTGACCTCAGTGCCGCAGGAAATCATGGATACGAAGATCCTGCCTCAGATTCCGGTGGGGCGCCTTGGCAAGCCAGAGGAAGTGGCAGCACTGGTTGCCTATCTGTGCTCCGAGGATGCCGGCTACGTGACCGGATCCAACATTGCGATCAACGGCGGGCAGCACATGCAGTAATGAAAGTGGGCATGGTTCAGTGACACCATGCCCACTTGCGGTTACGTATCGCGGGTGCACGTAAAAATCTGCGCCGCAGACTTTTGGCGCAGGCGACAGCATTTGCACCCGCATTGATGCGATGCAGCCCAGTATGCCCCTGTAACTCCCGAGATCCATGGTGCTGCGACCCAGCACCTTTGGTTTTCCACTACTCACCATTGGAGAGCAGCGAAATGTTTACTCCGGACCAAATTCTGGCACTACAACGATCCAACCTCGAGGCCCTGTCGAGCCTGACCTCCACGGCCCTCGAAGGCTTTGAGAAGCTCGTCGAACTAAATCTGCAGGTCGTGAAGACGGCCCTGTCGGAAAATCTGGACGGCGCCAAGCGCGCGCTGTCCGCCAATGCTCCGCAGGAACTGATGGAGATCCAGTCGTCCCTGGTGCAGCCAGCTGGCGAGAAGGCGGTGGCTTACGCCCGCCAAGTCTACGAGATCACATCGGAAACGCAGAAAGAGCTGGCCAAGGTGGCAAAAGCCACAGTGACTGAAGGTTCCCAGAAGCTGCGTGAGACTGTCGACGACCTCGTGAAGAATGCGCCGGCCGGCTCGGAATCGGTCGTGGCAATGGTCAAGTCGGCGATTGCCGCTGCCGACAATGCGTACGAGTCGGTGGAGAACGCGGCCGCGCAGGCGGTGGAAATGGCAGAATCCAACCTCGAGGCCGCCGCCACGATGGCTACAAATGCTGCCCAGCAAGCGGGCGCGAAGGCAAGTATTGCCTCTAGGAAGGCTTCGGCAGCCGCCTAGTACTGCTGCGGGTGATACTCTCAAGCCAAGAGTGTGTTCCCGCTTACAGTGCTGTTGCGTTGCCTCTAACAACGCGCGAAGGGCTTCCGACGATGGTCGGCGAGCCCTTTCTCCTTTTTGGAGACCGCCGACCAGGTATTAGCCGGCGAGCGACGGCTCGACCGAGATCCCTGAGCCAAGTCCGATCCGTGCGGTCGGCATTGAGGGCGGCTACCTTCGGCAGCCGGCCACCGGCGCCGCCAGGACGGCTGGTTTGAGGTGATCGTGGGGAAGTCCCTGCGGGATCAGGATGCCGGCCATAGCTTTGCCTACGTGCACAATCTGGAGCGCCGACCGGCCGCTCGTATGTGGAATTTCCTTCTGCGCGAAGGTCTGCAACCCAGTCAGCCGGTCACCTTCCTGTCGGACGGCGGAGATACCGTACGGGTTTGCCCAGCTCGGCTTCGGTGACCGCAGCGAGTATGTCCTCGATTGGTTCCATATCGCAATGCGGTACAGAACCGAACTTCCCGACGACCTTCTACGTAAAGGTCTGCAACCGAGTCAGTTGAGTTGGAAGCCAGATGGCGAAGTAGTGCCGCAACAGCTCAGTCATCAGCGACCCGCGCCAACTCTCTTCCATTTCAATCGTTCAAGGAGATGGCCGTCACAGCGATGTCATTTTGGGCCCGACATAATCGCTCATCAAGCAACTCTGATCGAGTGGTATGCACGTAACGATTCGCACATTTACTATCCCAGGAAAGCGGAGCCGCGAACCTCTGCACCAAGCGGCTGTGTACGCCACGATAGGACAGGACGCCGCTCCCCTCATGAGAAGTGATTGGAGTCAGCGAGAGTCCGATGTAGTCAAAGCAGCGCTAAATTGGGCTCGACGGAACTCCTGTATCGTGTCGAATCCCCGGTTGGGCCATCATATGGAATCGCTGCCGGCCGCGAAGTGGAACGGTTGCCATGGCACTGCTGCCCAGCACGATGGGATTCAGACGCGATAGTACATTTCTACCCATCATTGCGCTCCGTATCCAGTCGAAAGGTGTCAGCAATGCTGTAATCCTCCAGGACCTACAGCAGCTAACCAAAATGGGCGTGATGCCGGCAAGAGCGGACGAAGGCTCCTGATTCAGCCGCCGGCTTTGCCGAAGCACGACAGGACGCGTTGCCTTTCAGATTCCTTGGTTCTGCTGCTCAGGAGCCGCAGAGGGGGCTAGTTTCAGACGTACCTGCTTGGACAAGGTCTTGGCAACGGGCGATTCCCGCACCGCGCCCCGCAGAAGTTCTTCTTTGGATTCGGACAGCGAGCCCTCGTGATCGATCTCGACGCCGAAGTTCGAATCAGTCTCGAGGCGCTCAATGGCGACCTTCACGCTGAATCCTGTGAAGGTCACGCCTGCCCATTGTCCCACTATTTCAGGCGATGACCTTCTACTCTGCGGCAGGCTGCTCGCGCATGCGACGGGCCTCGTCGCGCAGGAACTGCTGGTAATCGTCCAGATCGCCATCGAAGGGCTCGACGCCGCCCTTGGTGACCAGCCAGAACTCGTCACATACGGCGCGCAGCAGGGCGCGGTCGTGACTGACCAGCATCACTGTGCCTTCGAATTCGTTGAGCGCCATGCCTAGCGCTTCGCGTGTGGCCAGGTCGAGGTGGTTGGTAGGCTCGTCGAGCAGCAGCAGGTTGGGGCGCTGCCACACGATCATGCACAAAACGAGCCGCGCCTTTTCGCCGCCGCTCATCGTGCTAACCGCCTGATGGACCATGTCGCCACTGAAGTTGAAGGTGCCGAGGAAGGTGCGAAGGGATTGTTCGGTTCCACTCTGGCCAGGGGCGCGCATGTGAGCCGGCGTGTCCTTGGCAAGGCGAATCATGTGTTCCATCGGCGTATCGAGCGGGCGCAGCACGTCGAGTTCCTGCTGTGCGAAGTAGCCGATATTCAGGCCTTTGCCTTCGCTGATTTCGCCGGCAATCGGCGCCAGCGCGTGCGCCACCGTCTTCACCAACGTGGACTTGCCTTGGCCGTTGGCACCGAGAATGCCGATGCGCTGCCCGGCCAGCACGGAACGGTTGATGCCCCGCACGATGACCGTGGGCGGCGTGCCCGGCAGTGCGCCTGTCGGCGCCGGGTAGCCGAAGCTCGCGTCCAGCATCGACAACAGCGGATTCGGGACGTTGAGCGGCTCCTTGAACTCGAAGTTGAACTCTGCGTCGGCAAGCACCGGTGCGATCTTCTCCATGCGTTCGAGCGCCTTGACCCGGCTCTGCGCCTGCTTCGCCTTCGAGGCCTTGGCCTTGAAACGGTCGATGAATTTCTGCAGGTGTGCGATCTTGTCCGCCTGCTTGGCCATTGCGGCCTGCTGCAATACCAGCTGCTCAGCGCGCATGTCTTCAAACTTGCTGTAGTTGCCGCCATAACGCACGAGCTTGGCGTTGTCGACGTGCACCGTCACCTGCGTCACCGCGTCGAGGAATTCGCGGTCGTGGCTGATCACTACCAGGGTTCCTTGATAGCGCTTGAGCCAGGCTTCCAGCCAGACCAGCGCGTCGAGGTCGAGGTGATTCGTCGGCTCGTCGAGCAGCAGCAGGTCGGACGGGCACATGAGCGCGCGCGCCAGTTGCAGTCGCATGCGCCAGCCGCCGGAGAAACTGTTGACCGGCTGACTAAGCTGCGCAGCATTGAAGCCGAGGCCCAGGATCAGCGCTTGGGCGCGTGCGGGGGCATCGTGTGCACCGGCGTCGTGCAGGGCCATGTAGGCGTGCGCCATGCGCATGCCGTCGTCGTTGGCCTCGGCGGCGGCTACTTCGGCCTGCGCGGCCAACAGAACGGTATCACCCTCGACTACGAAGTCGGTCGCGCTCTGCCCGGTCTCCGGCATCTCCTGCGCGACCTGGCCCATCTTCCATGCAGCGGGAATCGAGAACTCGCCGCTGTCTTCGTGCAGCGTGCCGTTGAGGAGACCGAAGAAGGACGACTTGCCGGCGCCATTGCGGCCGACAAGACCGATCTTTTCGCCGGGGTTGAAGGTGACGGACGCGCGGTCGAGTACGGCATTGACGCCACGACGCAGCGTGACATTACGGACGGAAATCATAGGGAGAGCTACTTCGGAGAGGATTGGCATGATAGCCGAACGGACGTGCAGGGCTGTCGCCTTTCTGGCCGCCCGCGTGAGGAGCCGCTTGCGCCTTGCGGCGCCCACCGGCCACAAAGCAAGGCAGCCCCCGGCGCATCGGGCGTTCCGGCTGCGGGGCCAGCGGACATAACGATGCGAAGGGTTTTGGGTTCATCACGCCGGACGACGGCAGCGATGACCTGTTCGCGCACTTCTCCGAGGTTCAGGGAAGCGGCTTCAAATCGCTTCAGGAAGGTCAGAAGGTCAGTTTTGAAGTCAAGCAGGGCCCCAAGGGGAAGCAGGCAGCGAGCATCAAACCGCTGTAAATTTTCTGCTCTGCGAACGCGTCCTGTCAGGGCAGCGATCAGGCCTATGCGTAATCGCTGCGGGTGCGGAGCAGGGCATCGAAAGGGGGCGCGCGCCTCCGCCTTTGCTCAACGCTCGAGAAAGGGCCTCAACTTGTCGGCGCGACTGGGATGCATCAGTTTGCGCATCGCCTTGATCTCAATCTGACGGATCCTCTCGCGGGTCACGTCGAACTGCTTGCCGACCTCTTCAAGCGTGCGATCGGACGTCGTATCGAGCCCGAATCGCATCCGCAGGACCTTGGCCTCGCGCGGCGATAACCCGTCGAGTGCCTCATCGATCGCGGCGCGCATGTTCGCGTGAATCGCGGCCTCAGCTGGTGAACTCGCGGAGACATCCTCAATCATGTCGCCGAGCGTCGCGTCGGCGTCGTCGCCCACGGGGGTCTCGAGGGAGACCGGTTGCCTCGCGCTCCTGAGGATACTGCGCACTTTTTCCTCGGACATCTCCATGCGCTCGGCGAGGACGGCGGGATGCGCTTCCTGCCCCGTGTGTTGCAGGAATTCGCGCGAAATCCGGTTCAGCTTGTTGATCATCTCGATCATGTGGACCGGCACACGAATGGTCCGCGCCTGATCGGCAAGTGCGCGCGTGACAGCCTGCCGGACCCACCAGGTGGCGTACGTCGAAAACTTCCAGCCGCGCCGGTATTCGAATTTGTCCACTGCCTTCATCAGGCCGATATTGCCTTCCTGGATCAGATCCAGGAACTGCATACCCCGGTTCACGTATTTTTTGGCGATTGAAATGACAAGCCGAAGATTCGCTTCGATCAGCTCTCGCTTGGCCTGCCGCATTTTCAACTCCGCGGCACTCATCTCGCGATTGATCCGCTTGAGCTGCTGGAGCGGCAACGAGACCCTGGCCTCGATGTCGATGAGTTTCTGTTGGGCGGCCTGAATGGCCGGCAGATGTCGCTCGAGCGCCGCGCCAAACTGCCGCGAAGTCGCCGCCATGTGGCTGGTCCATTTAAGGTCGGTCTCGTGGCCCGGGAACGACTCGACAAACGCCTCGCGCGGCATGCCGCAACGATCGACGGCGATCTCCAGGATGCTGCGCTCGATTGCACGAACCTCGGCAACCTGCTCGTGCACACTGGCACACAGGCGGTCGATAGTCTTGGCCGTAAAGCGGACCGGTGCCAGTTCACGCTGGATCTCCGAGCGCAGTTTCGCAACGGCTGCAGAACGGGCTTTCCCAGTAACGGGTGCATCCGGCAGCTGCTCGAACAGTGCCCGGACGCGCGCGAAAATCGCAAGACCGTCGATCGTGAGTTGTTCGAGGCGGGCTGCGTTCGCTTTCTCCGGATCGCCGGCGTCCGTTTCAGCATCATCACCGTCCGGGTCATCGTCGGAGGCGTCTGCTTCCACTTGAGCTTCATCGGACTCTAGCGTTATTTCGCTTTCGTTCAAGTCGTCGCTGATGCCAGCGACCAGTTCGTCGATACGCAGTTCGCCGGCAACGATGCGGTCCACATCTGCAAGAATCGTGGACACGACTGACGGACAGGCGGCGATCGCCTGAATCATGTCCTGCAGGCTGCCTTCAATGCGTTTGGCGATCTCAATTTCACCAGCGCGTGTCAGCAGTTCACTGGCGCCCATTTCGCGCATGTACAGTCGGACCGGATCAGTCGTGCGGCCGAATTCGGAATCCACCGTCGACAGTGCAGCTTCCGCCTCCTCATCCGCCTGATCGTCGGATGCCGCGGCAGGCCCGGCATTGCTCAACAGGAGTGTTTCCGCGTCCGGCGCCTGCTCATACACGGTCACCCCCATGTCGCTGAATGTGCTGACGATCATCTCCATCGCAGCAGTTTGCGTAAAGTTATCGGGCAGGTGATCGTTGATGTCCGCGTGGGTGAGATAACTGCGCTCGCGGCCAAGCGCGATCAGCGCGCGCATCTGGCGTTGACGCTCCTCGTCCTGGCGCGCCATGGACGCGATCTCCAGCGGTGTTGCGACTGCTTGGATCTTTCCTTTTGGAGAGCGGCGGCCGGTCTTTGATGTGACCGCGATCGAGCGGGATGCTGAATCGTCGCGAACTGAATTTGCCAATACACTCTCCTCGACAGATTGGCCGACGATCGTCGCGGACATGACGGCTGGTTAAGCCCGTCGGGGTGCGAACGAAATCGTGGAATGACGCACGGACATTTGATGCCGGAATGCCTCCCGCGGAGTCCAATGTGCGCAGAATGGGGATTTTGAATAATACCAGATGTCTTTGTGCGGTGCAATATGCGATTGCCACTGCAAGCTGCTAATCCCTGGGGAGGAATGAGGGTTGACCGGCTCGCGATGGTGAACTGTGGCGCACATTACGGATTCGGCTAACCCTTCCGCTACGTCCGATAATCGCCCTCCGCGCGAGAGGGCACATTAGGACTATCCGAACTCTCCGTCCCCGAAACAGGGGCCTCTTGCGTTGGAATGAGGGCTTCCCGCTAGCACTCGACGATATTGACAGCGAGTCCGCCACGCGAGGTCTCCTTGTACTTTGTCTTCATGTCCAGCCCTGTTTCCCACATCGTCTTGATGACCGCATCGAGGGAGACAAAGTGCGAGCCGTCGCCTCGCAGTGCAAGGCGGGCCGCATGCAAGGCCTTGCCGCTTGCCATGGCATTACGCTCGATGCACGGAATTTGCACCAACCCGCCCACAGGGTCGCAGGTCAGTCCGAGATTGTGTTCCATTCCAATTTCGGCAGCATTGGCGACTTGCGACGGTGTCCCGCCAAGGACCGCGCAAAGGCCGGCAGCTGCCATCGAGCATGCGACACCGACCTCGCCCTGGCAGCCAACCTGTGCGCCGGACAGGGACGCGTTGAGTTTGTAGAGACTGGCGATTGCTGCTGCCGTGAGCATGAAGCGAATGATTCCATCCTGGTTCGCACCAGGCACGAATTTATCGTAGTAGTGGAGAACCGCTGGGATGACGCCCGCTGCGCCATTGGTGGGCGCCGTGACCATTTGCCCGCCGGCGGCGTTCTCTTCATTAACGGCCATCGCAAATGCCGATAGCCAGTCGAGCTGATTCACCTGCTCCGAGCGGGATTCGGCGTTCAGTTGTTGATACAGCGTCGCGGCACGACGACGTACGCCGAGGGGCCCCGGCAATTTACCCGTAGCATGGAGTCCACGATGCACTGTGGCCTGCATGACATGCCAAAGCGCGAGAACACGGGATTGCACGACATCCATTGGAGCGTGGGACGTCTCATTGACCATCATCAATTGGTCGATGCTGAGGCCCTCGGCCTCACACATATCCAGCAGTTCCGCGGCGGTACGGAAAGGATAGGGAATTCCTGGCGCATCTCCAGCCGAAGTCTCTTCGGAAGCAACCGAGGCGATTGCGCCCCCACCAACGGAGAAATAGCGCTTCGCCAGAAGCAGCTCGCCGCTCGTACTCCATGCCTGAAACTCCATGCCATTCGGATGTTCTTCCAGCGATCGTCGATAAAACTGAACGTCTTTCTGCAGTTGGAACGGGATCGTGTGAGTCTTCCCGAGCGAGATTTCTTCACTCTCTTGGGCTTGCTCAAGAAGACTGCCTATGGCGTCCGCTTGAATGGTATCGGGAGGGTAACCCATGAGGCCAAGCATCACGCCCGTGGGTGTTCCGTGCCCTTTCCCCGTGGCAGCAAAGGAGCCATAGAGTCCCACACTAACTCTTCCGACGCTCTTCAGGATGTCGTGCCTGGTCAAGTAAGTAACGAAGCTCGTGGCAGCGCGCATGGGCCCGACCGTATGGGAGCTAGAGGGGCCAATGCCCACCCGGAAAATGTCGAAGACGCTAAACATGGGAATGTGGGCGAGCGCCGGCGAGCAACCCGATACAGGGATGCCTTGTCGACGTAGTTCTCTTGGAAATGGGATGCGCAGCGCAAGGCTGCGCCGAGACTTCAGTTTTGCTCGATATGAGCCGAGCGCGCGAAGGCCAGCTCGGGCTGGCGATGGAGCGTTTGCCGCCAGGACGCCATCTCGTCGGCGAGGTCCTGTGTGTCCGAGCACGTACAGAAGTCGGGACTGGACATGCCACTCAGCTTGCGTCGAGCTCGGCGAAGAGCAGCTTGGCAACGCGCGTGGCTTCGCTACCGGCGGGGATACCGCAGTACATCGAAGCCTGCAGGAACACTTCGCCGATTTCGGCGCGCGTGACGCCGTTGTTCAGGGCTGCGCGGATATGCGTCTTCAGCTCGCCGGTTCGGCCTTGGGCGGTCAGAATCGACAGCACGCCGATGCTACGAGCGCGGCGGTCCAGGCCGGGACGGTTCCAGATGTCGCCCCACAGGTTCTTGATGGCGAATTCGCGCATCGGTTCGCTGAAGGCGTCGGTGCCCTTCGTTGAAGCCACAACGTATTCCTCGCCCAGTACTTCGCGGCGAATCTGCTCACCCTTGTCAAACAGTTCCTTGCTCATGCTTCTCTCCCATTGGATGTCCCGGTGGCGGATGCCAGCCGATGCGGCAAAGTCTGGGGCGAGGCGCAGTAGAAGGAAAGATGCCTGCATAGTTCTCATGTTCACGAAAAGTGATTGCAGGGGAGGGAGATCCTCTGTGAGAACAAAAAGTGAACATGAGAACAGAATTTGCATCTTCTGCTGGACCCAGTTCCGCTCATAGACTTGCTTCACATTGGCGGGCCGGACTGACCGGGCTGCCCCTCTCGGAAGGTCATGGGCATGGAAAACTCTTCGTCGGAATTCAACTCCCTGGTGCGGTCTCTAATCGGTACCGAGGCGATTGGTTCCTACATTGCTGGCGAGATGGTGGCCGGTGATGGTGCAAAGCTGTCGCTGGTCGACCCCGCCAGTGAGCTGATCCTGCTTCAATTCGCGGATACCAACGCAGAGGTGGTGGCCGCCGCTGTCCGGAGCTGCCACGCCGGTCAGAAGCAGTGGGCGGCATTCTCCGCGCAGCGCCGGGGCGAAGTCATGGCGCAGCTAGGCAAGTTGATTCAGCGCGATGCCGAGCCTTTGGCGCGCCTGGAAGCGATTACCAGCGGCAAAGCCGTCAAGGCGGCGCGAGCACAGGTGGCGGCGGTCGCTGAAATCTTCCGCTACTACTCTGGCTGGACCGACAAGTTCCTGGGCAACGTTATCCCCGTGCCCGGTGGTCAGTTGAATTACACACTGCGGGAGCCGCTGGGTATCGTGCTGGCCATCACGCCCTGGAATTCCCCGATCTACCTCGCCGCCTGGAATGTCGCCCCGGCATTGGCCATGGGAAATAGCGTACTGCTGAAGCCGTCGGAACTCACTCCGCTGACCGCCTTGGCGATGGCCAAGCTGGCTCGCGAGGCCGGTATGCCGGCTGGCACCCTGAATGTCGTCAATGGCCTCGGAAAGACGATCGGCGACGCGGCCATCTCGAATCCTCTGGTGAAGAAGGTAGTCTTCGTCGGCTCGACGCAGACGGGGCGTGCGGTCAATGCGGCCGCAGCACAGCGCCCGATTTCCTGTCTGCTAGAGCTTGGTGGCAAGTCGGCCAATATCGTTTTCGACGATGCGGACCTGGCCCAGGCCGCTCGCGCCGCCGTCACCGCGGCGTGCGCCAACACGGGGCAGAATTGTGCCGCCGGATCACGCTTGCTGGTGCAGCGCGGCGTCTACGACGAATTCGTCGCAGCAGTCGGAAAGGCAATCGTCGACTATCGCATTGGGCATCCGCTGGATGAATCGGCGGAGGGTGGTCCTATCAACAATCGCGCCCAGTTCGACCGTATCAACCGCATGGTCGAAATGGGGATGTCCGAGGGCGCGGAGCTGGTGACCGGCGGCGTGAGCGAAGCGACGGGCAACGGCTTCTACGTCAAACCGACGGTGCTCAAGCACGTGAGCAACGACATGCGAATTGCACGAGAAGAAGTTTTCGGACCTGTCGTGGTGGCGATTCCTTTCGATACCGAAGCTGAAGCGGTCGCCATCGCCAACGACAGCGAGTTCGCCCTGGCTGGCGCCGTCTGGACGCGCGATGTGGCGCGCGCTCATCGCGTGGTCGCCAAAGTCAATGCAGGCCTTCTGTGGGTCAACATGTACCGAGACATGCATGTCGCCACGCCGTTCGGGGGCAACGACAGCAGTGGCTATGGCCGGTCCAGCGGCGTCGAATGCCTCTATGAATACACCAGAACCAAGAGCGTCTGGGTGCCGATTGCCGAAGGCTGCTGAGAGCTAGCCCTTCCTTTTCTCATTCTTCAATCAGGTTTCAAAATGGAAAATTTCAAGACGGTTGGTGTGATTGGCCTGGGCAACATGGGCCGCGGCATGGCCCTGACCCTGCAACGTTCGGGCTACACAGTGCTGGGTCTGGACAAGTCGGAACAGGTTTCTTCCGTCGCGCGCGAAGCGGGCATTCCCCTGGCGTCCAGCCTGCGGGAACTGGCCAAGGCGTGCTCGGCGATCGTCCTGTCGCTGCCGACCTCGGCC
Source organism: Cupriavidus phytohabitans (assembly GCF_017815025.1). Lineage (NCBI taxonomy): Bacteria > Pseudomonadati > Pseudomonadota > Betaproteobacteria > Burkholderiales > Burkholderiaceae > Cupriavidus > Cupriavidus phytohabitans. Next base: position 21,695 of record NZ_JAGIQB010000060.1, on the reverse strand, counting down.
ATCGTTCGCGCCGTGCTGAAAGAAGAGGAAGGCCTGCTGGCCAACGCCGCCCTGGGCACGCTCCTGATTGATACGACGACTGCGGACCCGCAAATTACGCGTGAACTTGCCGCTGCGCTGAATGAGAAGGGCTTGCGCTTCGTCGACGCACCGGTCAGCGGCGGTCCGACGGGTGCGATGAAGGGCGAACTGACGATGTTCATCGGCGGCTCGGCAGAGGACGTGGCGTACGCGAATCCGATCCTGTCGGCCTTGGGCACCAAACGCTTCCATATCGGGGGTGTCAGCGCCGGCCACGTGGCTAAACTCATCAACAACCTGCTGACGGCCTCGCACCTGGTCACTGCCAGCGAGGCGTTTCGTCTCGCCAACGCAGCGGGCATCTCGACGGAACAGTTGATCGAGGCAGTCAATGCGGGATCGGGTCGTAGCGGGGTGACGCTGTTCAACTACCCGAGCCGCATCCTGAACAATACGTACAGCTCCGGCTTCACGATGCAACTGATGCGCAAGGACGTGAATCTCGCCGTGTCGCTCGGTGAGGCGCTCGGCCTGAGCCTGCCGACGGTGTCGGTCATCGGAGACATCTGGAAGTCGAGTGCCTCGGCGCTGCCCGACGGCGAGGACTTCAATCGTATCGTCAACTTCGAGCTCGACAAGTCGCCCGTCAAGGCCTGACTGTCTCAGGCGCACTCGCAAATAAGTGCGCCCAGAACTTGCTTTTTGCCTTAGCGCCGTACCTATATAGAGGTGGAAACCACCCGGAAGTGCGGCGTCGATTCCCAGCGTCTCTTCCCGCCAACCACCGTCTGGTCAAGCCAGCCGGAGAACCCTGAAGCTCGTATGCAAGCACCATCCCACTGATATTTGGAGTGAAAGATGTCGTTCCCGCGGATTCTCATTTCCTGTGTTGGCCTTTCCATCGCGATGCTGTCGAGCGGCGCTGCTCTGGCAGAGTTTCCAGACCGCCCCGTCCGCCTGGTGGTTCCTTTCCCCCCGGGCGGTAGCGTCGACTCCGTCGCTCGATTGGTCTCGGTGCAGCTGAGCGAACGCCTCAAGCAGCAAGTGGTCATCGACTACAAGCCTGGCGCAGCCACGATTGTGGGGGCTGAGACCGTGGCGCGCTCGACGCCGGACGGCTACACACTGTTGCTGGGAACCTCCACCACCTTTGTGGTGAACCCCATCATCTATCGGAAACTGAACTACAACCCGGATACGAGCTTCGATCCCATCGGCATGCTGGGAAGCAATTCCCTGGTGCTGCTGGCCAACAATGGCGTGGCGGCGCAGACGCTTCCTCAACTGTTGGCCGATATCAAGGCGAAGCCTGGGACCTATTCCTATGGCTCGCATGGAACGGGTTCGACTGTGAATTTTGCTGGTGAAATGCTGTGGAATGCGGCGGGTGTGAAGGTCCTCCACGTCCCTTACAAAGGCAGTGCGCCGGCGATGACAGACGTCATGGGCGGGCAGATTCCTCTGAGCTTTGACGCAGTGCCTGCTTCGGTTGCAGCATTGAAGGGCGGCAAGATTCGAGCGTTGGCTGTTACGGGTCCCAAGCGCAATCCGATGCTGCCGAATGTGCCGACGGTTGCAGAGAGCGGATTCCCTGGTTTCCGCATGGACTCCTGGTTCGCCATCGTGGCACCGAAGGGTGTCCCGGCTGCCGCAAGGCAGAAGCTGGTGACGGAATTGGCGAAGACGATGGCGGACCCTGCCTTGCAGGAGAAGCTGGTGAAACTGGGCTTCGAACCCGAGTATGGTGCACCTTCCAGGTACACCGAAGCGGTCAAGGCTGATACGGCGACGCTCACCCCTGTGGCAAAAGCCAACAACATGATGCAGGACTGACCCGGCAAGGTCGCCGCGCGGCCGTCCGGCAGGGGCGGCCATCTTATCCATCCAAGCGAGTTCGATATGTCCCGTTCTGCCGCCCTTGCGTCCGCAGTCAACCATCTGGAATCTGGTCAGCTATTTGCCGACCTCTCCCGGCGCGTCTCCATTCGTTCCGAAAGCGACATTGGCGCTGACCCTGCCACGCTAGGACACTACTTCGACGTCGAGATTGTGCCTTGGCTCCAGCGGCTTGGATTCGACGTGGAAGTGTCGCCGAACCCGGATGCTAAAGGTGGCCCCTTCCTGGTGGGGCGGCGTATTGAAGACCCTACGCTACTGACGGTGCTGACGTATGGCCATGGCGACGTGGTCAATGGACAGGAAGCAAGCTGGCGCAAAGGCGCGGGGCCCTGGACGCTTGCGGTCGACCAGGACCGATGGTATGGGCGCGGGACTGCAGACAACAAGGGGCAGCACAGCATCAACCTCGCGGGCCTGGAATACGCGCTGGCGGCGCGCCGCGGGAAGCTTGGCTACAACGTCATTGTGCTGATGGAGATGGGCGAAGAGGCTGGCTCTCCGGGCTTGCGCGAGTTCTGCGAGGCCAATGCGGAGCAGTTGAGTGCGGATCTCTTCATTGGCTGTGATGGTCCGCGTGTCAGGGCGGACAGACCCACGCTGTTCCTCGGCTCGCGTGGCATGGTTAATTTCAGCCTGTCCGTTCAGGCGCGGGAACGCGCCTACCACTCGGGCAACTGGGGTGGTGTGATTTCGAATCCGGCCACCATTCTAGCCAACGCCCTTTCGACTATCGTCGACGCAAGCGGGCAGATGCTGGTCCCCGAACTGTCTCCGCCTGCGATTCCTGCGGCAGTCAAAGCCGCGCTGGCCGACATCGAGCTGGGTGGCGGCAAGGATGACCCGTCGTTCACTCCCGGTTGGGGTGAGCCGGGACTGTCACCGGCGGAGCGCCTGGTAGCGTGGAACTCAATCGAGGTTCTCGCCTTGGGAGCCGGTTCCGCTCAGCGACCCGTCAACGCCATTCCGTCCGCAGCGGTAGCGCACTGTCAGTTGCGCTTCGTGGTCGGAACACCGTGGCAGGACCTCGAAGCGATTCTCCGTAGCCATCTCGATGCCCATGGTTTCTCGGAGGTCGCCATCAAGGTGACCATGAGCGGTGCTGCAACGCGCCTGGACGTCGACCATCCGTGGGTAAAGTGGATTGCCGGCTCGATTGAATCCAGCACCGGTACGCTGCCAGCGATTCTTCCCAACCTGGCTGGCACGCTACCGAATGATGTGTTTGCAGATGTGCTTGGTCTGCCGACCATCTGGGTACCGCACTCTTACCCGGCGTGCGCACAACATGGCCCGGATGAACATATGCTGACGAGCGTGACCCGCGAGGGCCTGCAGATGATGGCGGGACTCTATTGGGACCTCGGCGAGCACGCTGGCCTCCCAGCGTTGATAGCGGCTTGACGGGATTGACAGGGGGATATTGAAAGGTGTTCACTTGTTCGAATTGAACACTCCGAAATATCTCCCGTCATGACGTTGGACCAGCTTCGCGCTTTCGTCGCAGTCGTCGAACATGGCAGTATCCGCGCGGCAGCCAGGTCGCTAGACCTTGCGCAAAGTGGGCTGACGCAACAAATCAAACGGTTGGAGGCGTCCTTGGGCGCCAGTCTGTTCGCACGAGGAAACCGGGGCATTGTGCTGACGGGGCCCGGTGAGACGTTACTGGCGCGCTCACGCATCATTCTTGGCGAGTGCGAGCGGACGGAGCAGGAGTTTCAGAGCTTCCAGGGGAATCCGGTAGGGTCGATGAATGTAGGCGTCTCATCGGAAGCTTTTGCCCGTGTCGTTCCCCCCGTCCTGCGCGCTTTTCGACAGAGATTCCCAAACTTCTCGGTGCATTTGGCGAGTGGTCCGTCAAGCTCGCTCCTGTCCGGCATCCGTGAAGGAAAGCTCGATTTCGCGTTGACATTGGTGTCGCGTAAGACGGACATGACGGACCTTACCAGCACCAGGCTGGCCAAGTCAGACCCAGTTATTGTATGCAGGCTCGGGCATCCAAATGAGAAGGCGCGAAGCATCAAGGCGCTGGTGAACTGCGAGTGGGTCAATACCAGGCCGCCGGGTCAGGCTGGGTTGCCATCCAATCGGCTTGTGGACTTGTTTCACAACGCTGGACTGGAGACGCCAAACATCGCGGTGACCGTGGAGTCTCTATATGACACGCTGAACCTGGTGTCGCGGACAGACCTGCTGTTTCTCGCCCCCAGAGTTGCGCTCGAGCAGGAGGGGTTCATGGATGCCTTGCGCGAGATCAAGATTGCCGAACCCATCCCGCCGGCGGATCTATGCCTGGTGCATCGGACTGCCGTGCCGCTACCTCCCATTACGGGAGAATTTGCCAAGATGCTGATTTCATATAGCCGGATGCTTCGTAAGGGCACTGCATAACTTGTCGAAGGCTCCCTCGTCAGACTATCGGGGAGTTTCGAATCAATACTGTCTTGAGTGCAAAGCTCGAACGAATATGTTCGACGCCAGGGATACGCGTCAGTGTTCGGTATGCCTTTGATTCTGCTGCGATTTACCGGGGTAGCTACCCCTAGTATTTACGCACGTTTCCGGCTGGCGGCCATGATAAATCTCAATAAAATCAAGTGCTTGCTGACTACCCCCGACGCCGGACGATCGCGGGCGGCGGTGGCGGGGAAGGGTGGCGAGCTTCCGAATAGCCGAATGCGGCTCTGAGTCCTCCCGGCTGGAGGAGTACAACGCCCATGTTGTGAGCCCAGAGGTATGAATTTCTGGGCACCGTCCCTTCAGCGCACCTCAAAAGGGCAAGCAACGGCAGACAGGAACCTATTGATTTGTCGTGGCATTTCCAAGAAATCGCCGGGCAACCCGCATGAATGCAAGGGGCAGCTATCCCGGTAAATTACTGGGATGGACCCGACGCTCCCCTGCTGCAAATCCGGACCGCCGTGCTCAACGACCACCTCCGGCCGAACGTTGAACAATGGTATCCCTCCATCGCCGGAGAATATCGCCGCCTTGCTGCATAGTCAGCCCCCGCCTTTGGCGCGGTCTCCGTACCGCAGTCATTGAGTCCGTCCAGCGCCTCGCTCGCTTGGGCTCACGATCGTGGCACCGACATCCCTTAACAGCCGCTGGAAATCGGGCGACGCCAGGATGATCTTGCCAGCGGCTGCCCGAAGCCGGTCGACGGCCTCGGCTGACAGAGAGAACGAAGTGGGCAGTTGATTCAGGTAGCCCAGCTCCGCCTTGTCCGTCAACTGCGCGAACGACACATCGATAGCGTAGATAGTCGTGTCTGGCGTGCGCAGCGTCGTGGCAATGTCAGTATCCTTGTTCCCCGCGAAGGCGGAGGACTGACGGACCTGGCGCATGGCATGCCACCGCGCCTGGCTGTCCTTCAACAACTCAGTTGCCTCGTAGGAATAGTGGTCGATCGGAACGCCCGTCGCTTTAACGAGTATTTCCAGCGTACCGGGCGGAGACTCGGATTTATCCCACGCTGTCTTGGGCGTGGAGAGCGAGTTGACAACAAAAACAACGATCCTGCGTGTACGGTCGAGCGGGCTAGGCAGGCCGACCAGATGCAGCGCTTCGATCAGCTCGAGGGAGTCCAGCACGCTGCGCATGCCCAGATTGTCGGAGACACCGCCATCGACGAGATGGATGTAGGGCCGCTCGATACTGTCTTCCAGTTCCGCCTCCTCTTTCAGGTGGCGGGTCGCACGCGCAGCCGGTCGGGGCGCATCGCTCGTATTGATAAACGGCTTGACCCATTCGGGTGCAGTGTAGCCACAGTTGCCCCCGTAGTTGTTGAGCGTCACGGGTGTCAGTACGACGGGTACCGCCGACGAGGCGGCAGCGGCGCGCGCAAGCCGTACTGCATTCAGGTCCGAGCACAGTACGTCGAACGTGGTCTGGGTAAAGGCCAGGCGGGCGCCTGTCGAAATGTCAGTGGCAGAGGCAATGATGAACGGGCCGTTCGCGCGGTTCAGGTCGCCAAAGGTCGCACCGTTGAACAGTATCTCGTCGTAGAGATCGGCCGCAAGCTCAGAGCGGCCCCAGCCCCCCGACCACAGCGACGGCCAGTAGGCGGGATTGAGCGTGCGCACCGTAATCTCTCCCTGTACGTCGCGCTTGAGGAATCGCTGTTCGTAGTCGTCGAAGAGCTTTTCGCCATAAAGCCCATAGGCGAGCGCGGTAAAGCTGCCGCCAGAGACGCCGGTAATGACGCCGACATGGTCAAGCAGGCGCGAACGGTTGCCCTTTTGTCCGACGACTTCCGTCTTCCGCAGGAATTCGAGCACTCCATAGGAGAAAGCGGCGGCGCGGGTGCCGCCACCTGAGAAGGCCAGGACCACCAGGTTTTCGTTAGTGGTCGAATACTGCGGGCGCGTGGTGAAGCGATAGCCGGTATTGGGGTCGGCGTGGGCGAGTGGCGGGTTGACCGGCCGGCTGGCGCAGCCGCAGGTGAGGAGGGATGACGCCAGTACCGCCAGTACCGCCGGCTTCGAAAAACGTCTCATGGATTCTCCGGGACGGTCGTGCAGGTCTCTCTTTCTTGCACCAGTGCGCAAAGTTGGCTTTCGGGAAACGGGCCACTACCAGCCATTCAGCATAGTCGGAAATCCGGCACGGTTCGATCGCGTCGAACAGCAGGCCGTCTTTTCCCGGCACCCCTGGGCTGTCGCGCCGCCACATCAGCGCATGCTCCCTGGCGAATCCCGACAAATTTGTCCCCGATTACCGCTTGTCCTAGATTGATGTGCGCAGTTCTCCCCGTTCTTACCATGCTGAGCAATGCCAAGGAGACACGATGACAATCCGGGCCGGACGATGGCGCAGCCGCACCGGCGGCAGGCTCGAAATCATTTCCATCGAGCCGGGTGCCACTTCACCGGGCGCTAACAGACCAAGGTCGGAAGGCCTGACCCCAACGCCAGGTTCGAATCAACAATTGATGAGTTGCTTGGCCGCCACAAATCGTCCATCGTTGGTCGATGCACCGAGTACGATGGCAAAGATGCGCTTCACCTTGTGATCCGCGCCCGTAGCCCGCGCTGAGGTTGCTGCGAAGCAATAGCCTGCCTTTGCCATGGCCAGTCTTGAGACCGTCCACGGTTGGATCTTCACGATGGCAGGTACGATCAGGCAGATCGCGCAAGCTGGACGCACCGCTTTGCGAGCACGTCCGTCGGGTCGACCAGAGAGACGGTCGCGCTTCCCACCTCAAATTGATCCGTTTGAGCAAAGATCAACGGGAGTTCGGTACAGCCGAGAATCTGCACGCTGGCGCCTTTGCCTTGCAGGTGAGCGATGGCAGCGCGCAGCAGTTCAGCGCAATGGCCTTGTGTATGCCCAGCCTTGACGCCTTCAGCGCCGTAGATGGCTTCCATGAGCATCTGCTGGAACTCTGGCGCTGGCGTGATGAGCTCCAGGTGGCCAGCGGCGGCTTCATGATAGACGCGACTTTCCACGGTGCCTGATGTTGCAAGCAGGCCAACCTTCGCGCCTTTGCCATACTTGTCGACGATATGCCGGACCGTCTCCGTCAGCATATTGACGATCGGTATGGAGAGGTGGGGCTGAATACGCTCGACATATGCGTGCGCCGTATTGCATGGAATCGCAATCGCGTTCGCGCCTTCGGACTCCAGCCGCTTGCACGTTGCGAAGAGGGCAACCGTCGGGTCGGCCTCCTGGTACAGGAGGTTTGCCGTACGGTCCGGTATTTGAGGGTTTTGCTCAACGACCATCTTGATATGGTCCTGATCCTTCGCCGCGGTGGTGTTCTTTACGACTTTCCCCATGAAGTCGACCGTGGCAGCAGGCCCGACGCCACCGACGATGCCCAGCTTGAACGCGAGATTGACCTGCCCATCCGCCAGGGCTGTGGCATAGTCTGCATAGGCCTGGTTCACGTCGACGAACGCGATGCCGCGCCGCTGCACGGCGGCAGCCACGAGGGAGAGTTCGGTCATGCCAGGGACAATCAGCTCCGCGCCAAGTTCGAGCAGTTCCTGGCATGCCTGGCAAATCCGCTCCAGGGCGAGACCTTCCGTATTGCCGGACCTGATACCCCCAGGACCATATATAGCGTCCATCAAGCTGGCCTGCGTTGCGTCGGAGGGATACACAATCTCAAATTCACGGCCGAAGGCATCATCGAATAGCCGCGACTGACGGACGAAATCCGAAGCAAGAACGCCAATTTTTCCACCACGAGGTACGGCGTCATTCAGCGTCGGCGCCAACGCATCGAGCATATTGACGAGGCGCACCGACAGCTCCGCCTGAAGCTCTTCACGGAAGGTGTGGGACGCAAAGCAAGGCATGAGCACCGCATCGACCTTTCTGCTTTCGAAGGACTGGCAAGTCTTGAAAACGTAGAGCTTGCGGCTTGTCATGCTCGCATCGCGCGTCAGTGGCGTCGCTACATCGCGAAACGGATGCTGCTCGAACAGGAAGTGGTACCGGCCCTGATCGGCCATGACTGCGCGGCTCTTGACCAGCTTGAGAAAGAGGTCAGCGCCGGCCAGTGCGCCGAGCCCGCCGATGATTCCGAACGTGAGCTGTTGCATGCTTGTGAGATAGCGATGGTTGCCGGAGGCAGAAGGCGATCCTGCCCCCTTTGTGTCCCTGTGAAAGTTTAGCCGGCTGACGTACCAGGGGTGCGTTGCGCGGTGTAAGTACCGTGCGCTTCACCTGGCACCAGTGCCTCATCGGGTATTGGCGAAATCTCGTTTTCCAGCTTGGCCACTACGGCGGTAGCAACGCTGTTACCGACGACGTTGGTAGCCGTGCGGCCCATGTCGAAGAATTGGTCGATGCCGATAATCAGCAGCAGGCCGGCCTCCGGCAGATTGAACATGGGAAGCGTAGCGGCCACGACCACCAGTGACGCGCGTGCGACCCCGGCCATTCCCTTGCTGGTCACCATCAGGACCAGCAGAATCGTCAACTGCTGCATCAGCGTCAGCTCGATGTTGTATGCCTGCGCAATGAACATCACCGCAAAGGCCTGGTACATCATCGAACCGTCCAGGTTGAACGAATAACCCAGCGGCAGGACGAAGCTCGAGACGCGCTTGGATACGCCAAACCGCTCGAGCGCCGTGATGGTCTTCGGATAGGCGGACTCGCTGCTGGCCGTCGAGAATGCCAGCAGGATCGGCTCACGGATCAGGCTCGCGAGCTTGCCGGTGCTGCGGCCCAGGAACAGGAACCCAATGCCAAATAGGATGGCCCACAGGATGGCGAGGCCGAGATAGAACTCGCCCACCAGCTTGCCGTAGCTGGCCAGTACGCCGATGCCCTCTACCGTAATGGATGCTGCCATGGCGGCAAAAACGCCTACGGGGGCGAAACGCATCACGTAGTCGGTAATGCGGAACATTACCTTTGTCAGTTCTTCGATGCCGCTGGCGATGGTGGACTTGCCGCCGCCTTTCACAAACGCAAGTGCCGCGCCAAAGAAGAGGGAGAACACGAGAATCTGCAGAATCTCGTTGTTGGCCATGGCCTCGAAGATGCTCTTCGGGAACACATGGGTGAAGAATCCCTTGAGGCTGAAATCCCCCGTCTTCAGGTTGGTGGCCGCACCCACGTCAGGCAATGCCAGGTTCAGGCTGGCACCGGGCTGGAACAGATTGACCAACAGCATGCCGAGCGCCAGCGAGATGGCCGAGGCCGAGACAAACCAGATCATGGCCTTCAGGCCGATCCGGCCTACTGCGCCGCCATCTGCCATGCTGGCCAGGCCGCCAACGAGGGTGGCGAATACCAGGGGGGCAATGATCATCTTGATCATGCGCAGGAAGATGTCGGTCACGATACCGAAGTAACCAGCAATCTCCTTGGCCGCCTGGGCGTCTTTCGCCAGGTGATGGCATAGCCAGCCGACGGCGATGCCCGCCACCATTGCTACCACGATTTGCGTGGTCAATTTTTTTGTATTCACTGTTTCCTCCACCTGCTGATGGTGTTGCCAGGAATTCTGACGATTCCTGATGCCTTATTGGTTGAGTGCAACCGGTGCACGTGGCGCAGTCAGGACCTCGGGTCGCAGGATCTCCGCCAGCGCTGCTGCCGAGAGAAATCCGCGTTCGAGAACGATGTCAGCCACCTTGCGTCCGGTTTCCAGGGCTTCCCGTGCAACTTCCGTTGAATTGGCGTAACCGATGTAGGGATTCAACGCGGTCACCAGGACGATCGAGCGGTCCAGCATCTCGCGCATATGCTCGGGATTTGCCGTAATGCCACGCACGCACTTTTCATCCAGCGTGGCGCATGCCTGAGTCAGGTGGCTGATGCTGCGGAACAGCGAATAGGCAATAACCGGCTCGAAGGCGTTGAGCTGCAGCTGGCCGGCCTCGGCGGCCATCGTAATGGTCATGTCGTTGCCAATGACTTCGAAGGCCACCTGGTTCACGACTTCCGGAATCACGGGATTGACCTTGCCCGGCATGATGCTCGATCCGGCCTGGACGGGAGGCAGGTTGATTTCGCCGAATCCCGAGCGCGGGCCGCTCGACAGCAGGCGCAAGTCGTTGCACACCTTGGAAAGCTTGACGGCGATGCGCTTGAGAACACCCGACAATTGCACGAACGCGCCGCAGTCCTGCGTCGCCTCGATCAGGTAGGGGGCCGTATGCAACGGCAGACCGCTGATGGAGCAGAGGTGCTGACAAACGCGGACTGCATACTCCGGGTGGGCATTGATGCCGGTACCAATCGCGGTCGCGCCGAGGTTGATCTCGCTGATCAGTGGGAGCGCCTCGGCCAGTCGTTGGCGATCTTCGTTGAGCATGACCGCGTACGTGGCGAATTCCTGGCCAAGCGTCATCGGCACGGCATCTTGCAACTGCGTACGGCCGACTTTCAGCATGGTGCGGAATTCTGTCGCCTTGCGTTCGAACGAGGCTTCCAGGAGCGACATCTGGTCCAGCAGGCGGAGCGCACTGCGATAAGTCGCAACCTTCAAGGCGGTCGGGTAGACGTCATTGGTCGATTGACTCATGTTGACGTGTTCGTTGGGGTGCAGAACCTCGTACTCCCCACGCTGGTGACCGAGCAGTTCCAGCGCCTTGTTGCAGACGACCTCGTTGGCGTTCATGTTCGTCGAGGTCCCGGCGCCACCCTGGATGAGATCCACCGCAAACTGTTCAGCGTGCTGGCCTGTGCGGATCGTCTTGCAGGCCTCCACGATGGCCTGGCAGCGCGCGTCATCCAGCAGGCCGAGGTCCCGGTTCGTGAGTGCGGCTGCCTCCTTGATGTCGACCAGGGCGACAATCAGTTCGGGATACTTCGAAATCGGGTCGCCAGAAATCGGGAAATTTTCTAGCGCCCGCAGGGTATGGATGCCGTAGTACGCGTTTGCCGGCACCTCGCGGTAGCCCAGCAAATCGTGCTCGCGTCGCGTCCCCTTGAAAATCTCTTGCTTGCTCATCGCGTTCCTCATCAGTGCGCCTGATTGGCGCAACCGGATTCTAGGAGCGCAAGGAAACCGAGGTGATGAGGATGTACACTCAAACTATTCCATATCGGAATATTTTTATAAAGCGTCGCATGAAATACTATTAAGCCACTATAAAGCGGGGTGAAAGTCCCTTTTTTGCGCGTAATGCAGGCAATGGTCGGGTTTACCGTAGCGGCAACACCGGATGTGCTGCGCGGCACGAGGAGCGTCACAATTGCAACTGAAGTGGATAGAAGACCTCTTGGCGATCGAGCAGACCAAAAGCTTTTCCCGCGCGGCCGAATTGCGATTCGTCACCCAGTCGGCGCTGTCTCGCCGGGTCAAATCGCTCGAAGACTGGGTCGGGGTCGAACTGGTCGACCGTGGAACCTATCCGGTCGAACTGACCGCCGCGGGCCGGCGGTTTTGCGAGCAGAGCAAGGAGTCGGTTGGCGCACTGACCGAGGTTCGCTCAGCGCTGCGGCAGGAGGCCAGGATGCCTGGACGCTCGATCCAGATCACCGCCGGGCACACGCTCTCACTGACCTTCCTGCCGAAATGGCTGAAGCAGTTTCACCAGAGTTCCGGGGATTTCAACGCCCGCGTCGTTGCAGCCAATGTTCATGACGCCGTCATCGCCCTTGCCGAGGGCAGTTGCGATCTGATGATTGGGTACCACCATCCGCTAGTCCCCATGCAACTGGACGAGGACAAATTTGTGAGCCTGACCTTGGGACATGAAGCGTTTATCCCCGTTTCTGCGCCGAACGGTCGTGGCGCACCAACGTTTGCACTGCCTGGCTCCGCAACTGCCCCTCTGCCATACCTCGCTTACACGGCGACTACCTTTATGGGACGGGTGGTCGACGTGATCCTGAATAGCGTTGATACCTCCTACCATTTCCGCGCCTGCTACGAAACAGACATGGCGATGTTGCTGATGAAAATGGTTGTCGAGGGATACGGGGTTGCCTGGCTTCCGTTCAGCGCCGTCAGCGAGGAGATCGACGCAGGCCGACTTGTCCGCGCCGGCGGCGACGAGTGGAGTGCCCAACTGGAGATTCGGTCCTATCGTGCAATATCCAACACGAACCCCACTATGCAAGACTTGTGGAAGTCGTTGGAAGATTCCGTTTACCGAGGCGCATAAGAAGTGCCGCGTGGGTGAGTCGAGGGTAGCAGCTAAGCACTTATTGCCGATCAGGTGGCCCGCTGGCGTTTCCGGGCCACGGCAAAAGGGCACGATAACGAGCCCTTACCGATCCTGCCTCTCGCAGCAATTGCTCCCGCGGTTTGCTTGAATGGGCGGGCAGCAAACCGTTCCATAGGAGCAGTAGACGCAGCAATCGCCAGGTTTAGGTCGCAGGAGTCGATGGCACCCATTGCACTCGTAGAACCATTGGCACACGTCGAGCGGCATCGTCTCGGTTTCCACGTGCCCGCAGTGGGGGCATGTCAATGCGGAGTCGAGGACAAGCTCGGTCATGGAGAAACCCGGGTCGAGCGGCGTGACGATGCGGGATCTCACTCGCCGCCCATGTGCACTTCAAAACCCGCCGCTTTCCACTCAGGATAGCCGTCTTCGAGTCGCCGCACCCGGTAGCCCTTTTTGCGTAGCGCCGCGACCGCCTCGAATGACAGTACGCAGTACGGTCCGCGACAGTAGGCAACGATCTCCTGATCCTTTGGAAGCGCCAATAAACGCCGCTCCAGATCCGCCAGCGGCATGTTCAGGGCGCCGGGAAGATGGCCCAGGTTGAATTCGTGCTCTGGCCGGACATCAAGCAGCGTCACCATGCCAGCTTCCAGCATCGTCGCAAGGGCTTCCCGCGACACGGGCGCGAGTTCATCGCGTGCTAAAAAATAGTCCGACATGACCTGCCGCACCTCGGCCATGTTGCGCTCGGCAGTGCAACCCAGCGCCTTGAGCAGGCTAACCACTTCGCTTTCGCCGGAGAGGCTGTAGAGCACGTTCTTGCCTTGCCGCTCCGTGTTCACGAGTCGGGCCCGACGCAGAATCTGCAGATGGCGCGACGTATTGGCGAACGTGAGACCGGCCACCTGCGCAAGCTCCTCGACGTTGCGAGGCCCTTGGGCGATGTGTTCGATCAGTTCCAGCCTGTGCGGATGACCAAGGGCCTGCGCCACTTCGGCCAGGTTCGCGTAGACGGCCTGTTTCGGCCCGACCTGCGCCATGGATATCACCTCCTGATGATGCATTGGGGGGCACGGAGTATGCCACCGTCCCGGCGAGTCCTCGCGGAGTCCACTCATACGCAGTGGCCACCGTCACTAGAACGAGTGAATTGACACGCGACGCGTTTCGCACAATCATTCATCAATTCGATTGAATGATTGCATGGAGCGAACGGAGGCGCAAGTCATGATTCTCAGACAGTTTCTCCATGACACGCCGGTCGGGGCGTCATACCTGATTGGCTGCGGTGGCCGGGGCGTAGCCGCCATCGTCGATCCGATCGGCGAGCCAGAGGTGTATCTCCAGGCTACGCAAGCGGGAGGAATGCGTATCGCGTTCGTCATCGACACTCATGTGCATGCAGATCATCTTTCCTCGGCGAGAGCGCTAGCTGACAGGGCGGGCGCAGAGTATGTCCTGTTCGCCGACGCCGACATTCCGCAGCCTCCGCCCGATGCCGGGACCATCCGGGCCATCAATGCCGGGCATCAGCAGGTGGCGCCGGCAGGTGCAGGCCAATCGGCGAGAAAGCCAGCATGAACGATATGCGGGCCGGCCCTGCAGCTGTCGACACAGCCATCCGTCTGGGCCTGCGCGAGAACTGGCGCCAGTTTTCGCTTCTTATCCTTATCAATGCCTTTGTTGGCGGTATGGTCGGGATCGAGCGGACAGTGGTGCCGTTGATTGGCTCAGAAACGTTTCATATCCAGTCCACCACGCTGATCACCTCGTTCATCGTGAGCTTCGGCCTGGTCAAGGCCTGCGCCAACCTGGTATCGGGCCAACTCGCCGATTCCTGGGGACGCAAGCGCGTGCTGGTCATTGGCTGGCTGCTTGGCCTGCCGGTGCCGTTCATGATCATTGCGGCGCCGAGCTGGGAATGGGTCATCGCAGCCAACGTCTTGTTGGGGCTGAGCCAGGGCTTCGCCTGGTCGATGACCGTCATCATGAAGATCGATCTGGTCGGGCCCAAGGGGCGCGGCCTGGCGGTGGGGTTGAACGAATTCGCGGGCTACCTGGCCGTCGGTCTGACAGCATTCCTCACGGGTTATCTGGCCAGCCGGTATGGGTTGCGCCCGGTGCCGATTTACGTCGGAGCGTTCTACGCCATGGCCGGTACCCTGCTGTCGGTCCTGGTGGTGCGCGACACGCGCCATCACGTGCGCGTCGAAGTGAGCGGTCAAGCGAGCACGGCGCACCGACTGTCATTCCGCGAAGTCTTCATGCTGACGTCGTTCCGGGATCGCAACCTGTTCGCGGCATCGCAAGCCGGGCTTGTCAACAATCTCAACGACGGCATGAGCTGGGGTATCTTCCCGCTGTTCTTTGCTGGGCTGGGCCTCGGCATCGAACGCATCGGCATCCTGAAGGCGGTGTATCCCGTGGTGTGGGGCGTGGGCCAGATTGTCACGGGTCCGCTCAGTGACCGGTGGGGACGCAAGGGGCTGATCGTGTGGGGCATGTGGGTACAGGGGCTGGGCCTGTTCCTGACGGCGGCCACCGGGCAATTCGCATGGTGGCTGTTGGCAGCCGTGCTGCTCGGCCTGGGCACGGCGATGGTGTATCCGAGCCTGATTGCCGCCGTGTCCGACGCCTCGCATCCGAACTGGCGCGCGCGATCGCTCAGCGTCTACCGCTTCTGGCGCGACCTTGGCTACGCGATTGGTGCCTTGAGCGCGGGGTTAATCGCGGACCGCTTCGGGTTTTCCGCGGCCATCTATGCCATTGCCGCGCTCACGATGCTTTCTGGCGTCGTGGTGGCGCTCTCCATGCGCGAGCATCGACCTGCATTCTCAGCTTCAGACCAACCATTGCCATGAGCGATCTGCACGATCCAACCACATTCGCAGAACCGGGACAACTTCGAGACCTGGCGTGCCAGGGGAGGGCGCTTGCCATCATAGACGTTCGTTCACCGGAGGATCTTGCGGGGGGACATGACGAAGGCGCCGTCGACATCCCGGCCGATCAACTCGCCCCCGCGCGTCGGAAATCGCCGCCGTCGTGGTGACCGTCTGCAACTTCGGCGGCGCGCGGTCCTGCGGTGCGGCGCAACTGCGCGGCATGGGCTTCGAACAAGCCTTGCCCTGCGTCATGAGGAGAAGGGGTGGCTGGACAGCGCCCCCGAAGCCGACGAGTCCAGCCCGTGTGGCGTCGGCGAGCGGTTATCGTCGCGGTCTACCGCTTACTGGGCCGCCTCAATGTCCGTCCGATCTGTCACGGCTTTCGGGGAGCAGTCGTGTGCCCAATTCGAAAGTCACCCGGCGCATCCGTAGGGCCTTTCAGTGAGTAAAGCGATCGCGACCCACAGGCAGTAGCCGACCCTTCTCCGTCGTTCCACTTAGGCCGCAGTAGCGGCCGCTATCGTGTGTAAAGCGGCCTCTGCCTGCCCGCGCGGACGGCTTTTGCGCTCATGCAATGGCCTCGCCCATCAGTCGTCCACGCATCATCCATAGGTTGCTCAGGGCGAACAGCGTATGCAACTGCTGCGTGTTCTTCATCGGCCGCGATGGCATCTTTAGATGCCACCGTGCGCGGCGATGAACATGGCGACGGCCGACCGGCAATAGGATTCGATTTCGTTGTCGTCCTCTGCTCTCGCCTCGTCGAAGCGGGCAATAAGCAGGAGATCGGATCCTTTGAAAAGCGCGGCAAACAAGCGGGCGGACTGGAGAGCATCGGGTACGTTCAGAATCGCTTTCGCGTGCAACTGACGCAACACGGCCTCGATTTGGGCGATGACATGGGCGGGCCCGGCTTCGTAATGGAGCTTGCTTAACGACTTTTGATTCGTCTTGTCGGCCAAAACCATGGCTTCGACACTGCGGACGTCCGGGCTCAACAGCGTGCGAAGCAGGGATGATCCCACCGCCATGAGTTGGTCTTCGGCCGAACCGTCGACGCCTTCGAAAAGGGCCTGCGGTGCAAACTGCTCGCAGCGGGCCACCATGGCCGCGCTGAACAGCGCCTCCTTGTTCTCGAAGTGCCGATAGATGCTTAGCTTGGATATCTTCGCCCGCTGGGCGACCTTGTCCATGGTCGTCGCTTGAAAACCCAGTTCCACGAAGAGTTCGCAGGCGGTGTCGACTATCGTTTGGCGAAGCGCCTCGTTGGCGGGTCGGCCGCGCCGGCCCTGGCTGTTTTCGGTCACGACAATTCCAGTACTTGACAGTATTTAAATTCTTGCACTACGATACCACGGAGTATCGCAAATACGCAAGCCAAGGGTAGGTTTCAACCGGTTGTCCAAATCAGGTTTCCCCGGGCCGCCCGGCGATAACGAATGCGGCATTGTCCGGCCGGTCAATAGCCATGGGCAACTTTCTCGCCAATGCCGAAGCCCTGCTCGCTGACCGTCTCAAGCGCTTATCTCCGGACGTTATTGCGCACCAGGCCCAGCCACCCCTCTATCCACAACACGGAGCCCCTCACCATGAATGACGTCATCATCATCGGCGGCAGCTTTGCCGGCCTCGCCGCCGCCCTGCAGCTCGGCCGTGCCCGCCGCAAGGTCACCGTTCTCGATACCGGCCGGCCGCGCAACCGCTTTGCCGGCCACTCGCATGGCCTGCTCGGCCACGATCACAAGCCGCCGCTGGACATCCTAGTCCAGGCGCGGCAGCAGCTTGCGCGCTATCCAACGATCAGGCTGGTCAATGCTCGGGCCGAGAGCGTGTCTGGCGCCATCGACGATTTCTGCGTCGTCACTGACGATCACGAAAGCCTAAGGGCGCGCCGCCTCATCCTGAGCTATGGCGTCGCCGACCAGATGCCTGATGTTCCGGGCTTTGCCGAAAGCTGGGGCACGTCCATCGTGCCCTGCCCCTATTGCGACGGCTTTGAAGTCGCCGGCCAGCATTGGGGCCTCGTCTGGTCCGGCCCACAGTCGCACCAGTCTGCCAAGCTGTTCCGCGATTGGACTGACAAGTTGACTGTCTTCGCCGATGGTCATGACATTGCGGCCGATATCCAGGCCGACCTGGCGCGCCGCAACATACCTGTCGTGGATGGCCGGATCGTCGAGATCGCCCATCACAAGGGCCATATCACCACCGTCAATCTCGATACCCGCCGCAATGTCGCGGTCGACGTCCTGTTCGCCCATCCGCGCAACAAGCCGTCCGCCAGCCTGCATGAATCACTGGGCCTCGCCACGGTCGATACGCCCACTGGCATCGTCCTCAAAGTCGACGAGCGCCGCCAAACCAGCATCCCCGGCATCTACGCCGCTGGCGACATCGCCACGCCCTTCTTGCCCTCGGTCACCCAGGCATCATCGCAGGGCGCGATGGCGGGTATCTTCGCCCAGCAGTCGATGGTTGTTTGAGAGCACAGATTCCTTTCTCCCGTTGCGTCGTCGCCTTCGAAAAGGTTGGCGTAGATCGGCGCGGTGAAGGACGGATCGTCGAGTCAAGGAGATGACATGGCAGAGCAAAGTGCCGATCAGGTCGGTGACTGGAATGGTCAAAGCGGGGAGCGCTGGGTCGCCAACCAGGCCCGGCTCGACGCTATGGTGGCGGTGTTCGGCCAGGCCGCGATAGAAGCCGCCGCGCCCGCGACGGGTGAGCGCGTGCTGGACATCGGCTGCGGCGCGGGCGCGTCGAGTCTGGCTCTCGCAGCCCGCGTCGGCGCAGGGGGCCAAGTGCTGGGCGTGGATATATCCGAACCGCTGATCGGCCGAGCGCGCGCGCTTGCGCAACAGGATACGCCGGCCCTGTTTCAGGTGGCCGACGCCAGCAGCGCAGAGCTGCCCGAGGGCGCGTTCGACATCCTGTTCTCGCGTTTCGGGGTGATGTTCTTCGACGATCCGATAGCGGCGTTCGCCCACATGCGACGCGCGCTCCGGCCCGGCGGGCGGGTCGCTTTCGTCTGCTGGCGCGGC
The DNA here is from genome assembly GCF_017815025.1 of Cupriavidus phytohabitans. Taxonomy (NCBI): domain Bacteria; kingdom Pseudomonadati; phylum Pseudomonadota; class Betaproteobacteria; order Burkholderiales; family Burkholderiaceae; genus Cupriavidus; species Cupriavidus phytohabitans. The sequence continues at coordinate 3,269 of NZ_JAGIQB010000060.1, read as the reverse complement.
GCGGCCGAGAACGATTGGGTGCGCCTGCCGATGGGCGCGCTCAAGGGCATCGTCCCGCCGAGCGCGCTGCCCGATCCCGAAGCGCCCGGCCCGTTTTCGTTCGGCGACCGGGGGCGCGTGGCACGCATCCTGACGGCGGCCGGCTTCACCGATATTGCTATCGCCCCCTTCGACGCTTCCGTCCCGTTCGGCGAGGGCGGGACGCGGGACGCTGCGATCGACGACGCGGTGAAGATGTCACTCGAGGTCGGCCCGTTGTCGCGTGCGCTCGCTGATCAGCCCGACGAAATCCGCGCCCGCGCCTCGGCCGCAGTTCGTGCCGCCTTCGCGAGCCTCCCCGGCGAGCGGTCGGTGATGATCAACGGCGCGGCGTGGATCGTCATGGCACGCAATCCGGTAAGCTGACAGGGATTAAACAGGGAGACGCCCCCGCTCGGTGGAGTGGGGCGTCTTTGGCCGGCCAAATTGATGTCCCTCCGAGCTTGGAAGCCGCCATTGGTGAGCTAGAGGCCTCGATGGCGAGGTACAGGCCGCTTCTGGCCGGTCTCGATCCGCTGGCCATTTGGGGCCGGACTCTGCAGCGCCAGAAGCGACTTCCGACCCTTCTGGGTCGTTCCGCTACCGGTCAGTCGCTTCGTCTAAATGGTAGACGGGATCGGCTAGGTAAGCGGAGTTGTCAGTAAAGTGGCGAAAAATTTGAGTCTATCGCTTACCCAAAAGGCTGCGATTGCTTCAGGTGACGTCGACCGATGTGTCAGAACCGGCAATTCCTCGTGTCTCGGGGAGGGTCTACCTTGAGCGCCGAACGGCCGGAACGCGGCGCTGATTGGCCATTGAGGGCGGAAAGAGCAGTGGCTGTTGATGGCCGAACTCCGACACGTGCGTTTGGGCGTTTGGGCGTTTGGGTGCCAAAGGTAGCTGGGATGGTGCGAGGTTGCCATTGGAGGCTATTGAGTCGTACGCGGGTCCTTGCTATGTACAGCAATCTCAGTGATGGAACTGCCTCCAGCGTCCGTCAGTGTTCGTCCGCCATCGCAACCGCAGGCGCGAATATCAAACGGTCAACCGAGGGAGTTCTCCTTCGGCCAGTGTGGCAGCCAGGCGGCCACATGCTCGGCGAAGCCCTCTGCTGCGGGAGATAGTGCCCGACCGAGAGGGCGGTAGAGGCATACCTTCCGAACCGTTTCAGGCTCGACGACCCTCCGCATTTCCAGGCCAAACGCCGTGGCCAATGCGCTCACGTAGGCGGGGGCCAGCGTGGCGGCCGAACCCTGCGCCGCAATGCCCAACGCAGTGGAGATATTGTCCACGACATCCACAGGGATGACTCGCTCATCTTCTGGCGTCGTGAGTCTCATCTGTGCCACGCTGAGTTCGTGGTCGCGTCCTGCAGCAACGAGCGGCGTATCCTTCAAGTCGGCCCACCGGATGCGCGAGCGACTTGCGAGCGGATGTTGGGGTGAACACCACAGAACCCAAGGGCTCTCGAAAAGCGGCAACGCGTCAACGTCAGCGCCCGTGGCCCGATCCGGACCAATGGCAAGGTCGACATCCCCCGACGCTACGCTGTCCACTAAGTGGTCCACAGGTATGTCCCGGATCCGGATGACGACCCTAGATCGCTCGCGGTTGTAGTCGTGTACGGCAGCAGGAAGTGCGGCCGATGCAAGTACGAGAGGCGCACCAACGCGCACGATGCCGACCGCACGATTCCGCACGTCATGTGCTGCCGTCTCCGCCGCCTGCGCGTGTCGGAGGACCGTTTGAGCGGACGACAAGTAATCCCGGCCGGCCGCGCTCAGGCTGACGCGACGCGTCGTGCGGTCAAACAGTCGGAATTCCAACGTCTGCTCGAGTTCAGCGACCAACTGGCTGACGGCCTGGGCCGTCAGTCCGAGCCGCTCGCCGGCGGCGCTGAAGCTGTGGGCGTCCGCAACGGTGGCAAACGCTTCCAGTTGGCGAAGAGTGATGCGAGTCAGGGGCATCCGTACATTATCAACTAAATCTTTAAGATTGCACTGAATCCATTGATTGTTTGGCGCGGGGGTGCCGCCGATACTTGCGTCAAATCAAGGCAGGCGGGAATGCTCCCTGCCAGTGGAGACAAAAGAATGCTTGATTCGGCACTTCATACCGCCTTAGCGCACGAGCTTCTGCAAGCAGAGCGTGCGCGCGCGCAGGTAGCGCAATTTTCCAGACGTCATCCCGAGATGACGGTCGAGGACAGTTACGCAATCCAAAGGCAATGGATCGATCTGGAGAAGGCAGCCGGTCGCCAAGTGGTTGGCCACAAAATCGGCCTCACCTCACGCGCGATGCAGATTGCGTCGCAGATCACGGAGCCGGATTACGGAACACTGCTGGACAGCATGGTCATCCGGGAGGGCACGGAGATCGAGGCGGAGCGCTTCATTGTTCCACGCTTCGAAATGGAGTTCGCCTTCGTCCTGGCGAAGCCCATCAAGGGGCCTGGCGTCACGATTCTCGACGTGCTTCGCGCCACAGACTATGTGGTGCCGGCCCTTGAACTGATCGATGCTCGCATCGAGCAATTTGACCGGGATACCAAGGCGCCGAGAAAGGTGCTCGACACCATTGCCGATAACGCGGCGAACGCCGGCATCGTGCTCGGCAATCGCCCGATGAAGCCCCATGCTATCGACTGGCGCTGGGCGGGTGCACTGCTGTTCAAGAACGGCGTGATCGAGGAAACAGGTCTTGGCGCGGGCGTACTTGGGCACCCCGCAAATGGGATCGTCTGGCTCGCGAACAAGCTCGCCGCTTACGATGAAACACTGGAGGCTGGGGAAATCGTGCTCGGTGGTTCTTTTACGCGACCGGTCTCTTGCGCTTCGGGAGACAGCATTCACGCGGACTACGGTCAGCTTGGGTCGATCTCCGTGAGGTTCGTGTGATGCAGGCACCCAAGAACGCCTTCAGGCTCGCCATTGCATCGCCGGGCGCGCGGATCGGACTATGGCTTGGCTTGGCCGATTCCTATGCGGCGGAATTGTGCGCGACCGCAGGGTTCGATTGGCTGCTGATCGACGGCGAACATGGTCCCAATGATCTGAGATCCATGCTGACGGCACTCCAGGCGATCGCACCATATCCGGCGGAGCCCGTGGTGCGCCTACCGCATGGTGATCCCACCCTCATTAAGCAGGTGCTGGAGATCGGCGCAACGACGCTCCTAAGGATGGTCTGAACAACCTGCCGTAGCCGAAGGCCACGGCGTGCTCAGCACGCATTGATTTCACAGGATGAGA